>JBPOIK010000194.1:0-16911 GCA_052034525.1 Planctomycetota bacterium | reverse complement strand
CCTCAATGCTATGGAAACATATCTTTGGATCCATACTATTGCCGCACGCGATCTGGAAGGCTACACACCCCTACAATTGGCAACCTTCACAGGGCAGGGCGACATCGTGAAGTTTCTCATCGCACGCGGCGCGGTCGCGGACACCGCCAAGAATGACGGCATTGACATCTTGAGAACGGCCGTGATCGCCAACAACGTGGAGGGTGTTCGAGCCATCCTCGCGGCAGGCACCGAACTGGAACGGGCCGACCCCCTGGGTCGAACATCCCTGTACCTGGCGGCCGAGCTGGGTTATGCCGAAATCGTCAGTATGCTGCTCGAAGCCGGCGCCAACCCGAACATCATAACCAAACAGGACATGACACCGCTGAAAACGGCCCAGCAACGCGGCCACGGAAATGTCGTTGACGTGCTCCGCAAGCACGGCGTCGAGCAGTAGCCGGATGCCCCGTTTCCGGGCACGCGGTCGAACCGTAGCAGGCCGGATGGATGATCGGAACCGTATGGAACCACAGATGAACGAGCGACCACGACAAGCGGGCTCCCGGTTGGGATCAAGCCGCCGGCCGGCGCCGATACGCATGCATTGGTGCCTGGCCGTGGCAATGCTGTCCGTGCTTTGCGGCGGCCTCGC
The DNA here is from genome assembly GCA_052034525.1 of Planctomycetota bacterium. GTDB lineage: Bacteria > Planctomycetota > Phycisphaerae > UBA1845 > UBA1845 > JAFGJQ01. The sequence continues at coordinate 16,277 of JBPOIK010000194.1, read as the reverse complement.
CTGTGACAAGGGCGTCCGGTCGGACGGCGAAGAGACAGCCACGCTTCGCGCGGGCGGCTACAACACCCTGCTGATCACCCTGGACACCACCCGCGCGGACTTCCTCGGGTGTTATGGCGCCGCCGACGCCAAAACGCCGAACCTGAACCGACTGGCCAAAGAGGGTGTTCGTCTGACGCGCTGCTATACCTGCGTGCCGCTGACGCTGCCCTCCCACGCCAGCATGTTCACCGGCTACTATCCCTTCGTCCACGGCCTGCGCAACAACGGTACCCGGCGATTGGCCGACTCGTTTGATACGCTGGCCGAAATCTTCAAATCGGCCGGCTACGCCACAGGCGCCGAAGTCGCATCCGCCGTCATGAATGCGCGCTACGGCCTGGACCAGGGCTTTGACACGTACCACGACGTGATGCTCACCGGGCACGATGTCAACTTCTCCCAGCGGCGCGGCGACGACATCTGCGATGCCGCCATCAAGCAGCTCGAGGCGCTCGCGGCAGACAAATTCTTCCTCTGGGTCCATTTCTACGATCCGCACGACCCGTATGACCCGCCCGGCTACGTCGGCCCGTCCGGTCGGCCGGCCTACGCAGCGGAAATAACCTTCATGGACGCGCAGATCGGCCGGTTGATCGATGCCCTCAAGCGCCTCAAGCTGGAACGCAAGACCGTCGTGCTCCTCGTGGGAGATCACGGCGAAGGCTTGACAGAACATGGCGAGCGGACGCACGGAGATTTCGTCTACGAGACAACGCTGCACGTGCCGTGCATTCTCTGGTGCCCGGGCACCATTCCCGGCGCGCGCACAATCGATTACATCACGCGCACGGTCGATCTTTTCCCCACGATCCTCGAACTTGCGGACCTGCCGCGCCCCGCGGGAATCCACGGGCTCAGCCTGGTGCCGGGCCTGAAGGACGCGCGGATCACCTTGTCCGACGCGGCGTACGCCGAATCCCTGGCCGGCCATCTGCGACTGGGCCTGGCGCCGCTTCGTTGCATGCTCGCGGATCACTACAAATACGTTCTGGGGCCGACGCGAACCCTCGTAGACCTGCACGCCGACCCGCGGGAGACCCGCAACGCCATCCGTGAATACGCGGACATCGCGGCCGGCCTCCACGGGCAGATGGAAACCCTCATCCGCGAGGCGCCGCCGCCGCCGACCGCCGGCACCGCCGCCCTCTCCATCAGCGATGCGGAACGCCAGGTGCTCGGCGGACTGGGTTACACAACCGCCGGCAGCGGTGAAACGATCCAGCGTGAGATCGATGTATTCGAGCCGGTGGGCCCTGACCCGCGTAACCACGTCGAAGATCTGAACCTGGACAGCCTGGCGTTGCAGACCTACGCGGGTAAGAACTTCGCGCGGGCGGAAGAACTGCTCCGCGTCATCGTCTCTCGGTTTCCCAATGCCCCCATGCCGCTGGTCGATCTGTCTAACGTGGTCGAGGGCCTCGGCCGGCTGGGCGAATCGTGCGACATTCTGGCCCGCGCCCTTTCGCTCCAGCCGGAGAACAGTGACCTGCGCTACGTGCTGGTGGAACGTCTGATCAGGGCGGAACGATGGGCCGAGGCCGCCACGCACGCGGACCTCCTGCTCGACGAGAAGCCGGATGACATCGGTTTTCTGCGCAACAAGGGCCTGATCCTGATCGGACAGGGCAGACCGCAAGAGGCCTTGGCCATCTTCGAGCGAGCGAAGGCACTGGACTCGACCGATCATCGCCCGATCCGCGGCGAAGCCTACATCCTGTTCCGGCAGGAGCTGTACCCCCAAGCGGAGAACCTGCTGCGCACAGCGCTTCAGGCAGATCCGGACAACCCGCTCCTGCTGGCGGACCTGGGGTTCGCGCTGGAAAAGCAGGATCGGTTGGACGACGCGATGGCCTCGTACGAGCGCGCCATCCGGCTGAACCCCGGAACCACCGAGGCACGCCAGGGCCTCGCCCGGATCCTCGTGGGTCAGAAACGCTGGGCGGACGCACTGGAGCAATGCAACCACCTGATCGAACAGACTCCCGGCGACCCCTCGCTGCTCGGCCTCCGGGCACAGGTACTCTCCGCAATGAACCGGCCCGCCGAGGCGGCGGCGGATTACGAAAAGCTCCAGCAGTTGGACGGCGCAGGCGTTGCCGCGTTGCGTGGCCAAACGCTGGCTCTGCTCCAGGCCGGCCGACACGCCGAAGCCATCCAGAGACTCCAGGAAACGACCGTGCCGGCCTCTGACGAGCCTGAGCGGCTCGGCCTGCTGGCCTACGCCACCCAACTGGCCGACAGGCCCCAAGAGGCAGAGGAAATCTATCGCGATGCGCTCAACCGTGCCCCGGACCGGGCGGATATTCGTACCTGGTACGGCGGGATGCTGATGCGCCAGCGGCGTACCGACGAGGCGGAAGCCCAATTCCGCCAAGCGCTGGAAACCGATCCGAACGAGCTGGACGCCCGATACAATCTGGGACAGATTCTGGTGGGCCGAGGCGAATATGACGACGCCGTGAAGCACTTCGAACATATTCTGACCATCAATCCCAAGCATGTACGGGCCTGCCATGCCATCGGGGTGGCCTATGCCCAGCAGGGCAGGTGGAGCAACGCCGCCGCGTATTTCGAGAAAGCTCTGGCAATCGACCCGAGCGACCGGTCAGCCCGCCGGGATCTCGATCGCGTGCGCCAGAAGATGCAGGAGCAGCCAACCCCTTAGGATCCCCCAGGGCCAGGCAGTCAGGCCAGCGTTCGATTACCTAAGCCCAGCGCGCCAGCCGGCTTCAGCCGGCCAGTCAGTGCCCCCGGCTTCAGCCGGGGGAAGAAGTCAGTTCCCCTCATTCCCTCTTCCCACATCTCTCTGGCAGCAGACAGCCGAACAGAAGAAAGGGAACAAGGAAGTGGGGGTTGGTCCCTCCACCCCCACCTGAAGGTGGGGGCACTGGCCGGTCGGCTGAAGCCGACCACATGGTTCCAGCCGCATAGTCACCCACACAGCAGCGGGTGACTGAAGCCGACCAACGAATAGCCCTCCAAACCAACCCCAGTCCCCACACGTCGGGACGGCCATTCCACACCCACCAACCCCTCTCCCCCCTCCCTCCCTGAACCCCTCGTTCCCTTGATCCCTTGATCCCTTAGTCCCTTGGTCCCTCGCTCCCTTGATCCCTAGATCCCTTAGTCCCTTGATCCCTTGATCCCTATAAAAAGAGCAAGGCCGGCCCAGTAGGACCGACCTCGCTTCTTCATTCATCTGGTTCTGTCGGAGGCTGCTCGCCTCCAGCAGTGCCTAAGCCGCTGTCGCTTCTTAGCGACGACGGATCAGGGCCAGGCCGCCGAGGGCCAGCAGCGCCAGGGAAGCCGGCTCGGGAATCAGCGTCTCGACGATGACAGCCGCACCAAAGCCGAGTTCGGCCTGAGTGTAGTTCGTCCAATCGCCTCCCGAAACCAAGAAGGCACCGTTGAGAGTGTTCACACTTATGGTCGTCAGCCCATCGGGTTCCGTCCAACCGACGACGATCGAGAGCAGGTGATAGTCGTCGGGTTCCATGAAGCCCTCGTACTCCGACTCATACACGTTGAAAAAGGTGCCATCAATAGGCGCACCCACGCGCGGAGGATTGAGAATGGTATAGGTATCGAAGGTCAAACCGGGACCCGCGAAAACGTTCGTGACCTCAAATCCACCTTCATTCTCCGCGCTAAGGCCAGCCTGCGCGTTGAACAGTCCCTTCTGCGCATTGGCGAGCCAGAGCTGCAGCTCGGCCGTCTGCGAAGGCATCAACACCACATGGTTGGGCGTGGCGACGGCGCCGTCCGTCGCGCCGATGCGCCACTCGAAATTGCCACCGAATGCGGTGGTGGCGAAGCCGAGAACCAGAACCATTGCCAACAGCTTCTTCATCTTGAACTCCTCCTCTTTTCTTTCCTCTGCGGCCCTTCGCCCTCCTTCGTGAGTGTGGCGAAATTCACTCGGGCCTTGGAACCATGAAACTCTTGTCTACGAAAACCCAAGCATTCACAAGCACCGACCCCAAGGACGCCAGGCTACTTTCCCCTGGCAAGCCCAAGGCCGATCATCCAGTCTCTGTCTGTCACGGGCACACCGGGGCAGCCTGGATCAGGTAATTGGTCGCCCCCGCGGGCGTATAGCTCAACTGCAACGCCGCAGCATCCAGCGGGTTGATTCGACCGGCGTTTCCGCCGTCGATACGAATATCATACACCATCGCCTGCGCTGCCGTCGGCGTAGTCGTGTAATTCAGTTGCAGCGTCGCAGTGTCCAGCGGGTTGACCGCTCGCCAGTTCCCGAGGTTCTCCGCGCGGACGTTACCGAACGACGCCGCGAAGTCAAAATCACGGTCGCCGACCAACTCTCCGCCGTCAGCACTCTTCACGGTATTCGAGATCACCACGGTGTAGTGGTCGTGCTTTGACGCCTGCTGATACCCGTTCGGGATCGCATCCGCCGCCCAGATGAGCGTCACCTTATTGCCGTTGACGGTGGCTTGCGTCGGCGGCGGCGGCGAGTTCACGTGGCCGCAAATGGTGATCTTGCTCGGATCCAGCGTCAGCGGATCGATGCCGATCGGGCTCGTGGTGAACGTGATCTTCGTGACGGACCCGGCGCGGGTCTCGATCGGCGCGAACGTCTGCGGCGCCAGCGGGATCGGCAGGCCGACCTCGCCAAGAGCCGCCCCGTGGGTCTTCCAGCTCTTCACGTCGTCGTTGATCGTGATGTCGGTGCCGCCAATGGGCTGAATCGTCAGCGTGTAGGTCGGGGAGCCGGCCAGCATGTTGGCCGCCGAAACGGTGTACGGCGGGGCCGACGGCTGAGCGGCCGGGTCGATCAGGTTGGCAAACCCGTTGGAAATCTGGAACTCGTACTCGCCGTTCGCCAGCGCCGAGGTGTCCAGAACGATCGTGGCAACGGTCAGCTCAGTGAGGCCGTAGTTCGTCACAACGTTTCCCGTCGGATACGCCGGGCTCGTGCCGGCATAGCCGATCGTGTTCTGGCCGCCGCCGATCTGAAGCAGCGTGGTCGCGCCGCTCAACGTGCCGCCGAAGCCCGCCGGGTTGGTCAGACCCTCGTTCTTCACGAACTCGTTCAGCGTGGTCGTCGCCTGGTTCGAGGCCAGCGGAACACCGGCCGGAACCTCCAGATCGAACCCAAACAGAGCCAGACCGCCCTCACCGGCAGTCGGGGTCACCAGCGCCTTGACCTCCAGGGTCAGGGTTCCGGCCGGTTTCGTCGCGGACGAGCTGCCCGCGTCGTCCACCAGCCGCAGCGCCACATCACCTGCGTTGGCCACGACACCCGTGACCAGCACCGCACAAGCAGCCATCAAGAAAACTCTTTTCATAATGGAATCCTCCTTCGGAGCCCTGGTGAGCACGGACTTGTGAGGTTGCGCGTATTCTGTGCTCTCCGTGTTCAATGGTAGCGGAACCTGCCCCTTCGGTCAAGCTACCGAAACTTCATGTAAACAGCGCAAACGACGCCCCATAACCCGCTCCCTCTCGAGCCAAGTTGTGTGCATCGTCGGCAGCTTCAACAGAGTTCCTGAATCTCTCTCACCCCGCGTTCATCGGCCGGCCCGACGAACGTCCGGAAAAAGGCTGGTCAGGGGAATCAGTCTCGGGATACCGAGCTGAGGAAGTGACTTCCTTCTTCCCCCGGCCTCTTCCTCCTCCAGTAGTGGTTGTATCCGAACCACCGTCGCAACGCAAGCAAAAAAACGCCAAATTCGGGAAAAATGTCCGTATTAGTGCGGACCCCCACCCCGAATTCCCGCGTATGAAGCCACCCCCTTATTCTCCTGGATGGAGGCTCGACAATACCCTGTAAATGAAGGGGTTACAACGCATTACACCCCGAATTCCCGGCCTATTCATGCAGTGCTGCTGGATTTCGCACAGCGTATTTCGGGGCCGCCGCGTTTCGGCCCCGGCCGTCATCCGTTATGCTGACGCCGGCGAAGCCCGAATCGGACCCCGTTTCAACCCCCGATCGGGCGCCGCTACAACCAGGATCGGGCCCATGAGACCCTTTCAACTGACCCGCAGCGTCCGAAGCCTCAACCGCCTCCAACACATCGTCCGGGTGCTCACGCAACACGGTTTCGGCCACGTGGTCGACCGTCTGAATCTGGGACGGTATGTCTCCGTACTGGGCACGCGCGGACAAGGGCCCAGGGACGAGCCCATGCCCTCCAGCGCCGCGGCGATCGGGCGGCGCCTCGCGAGCGTCTGCCAGGAGCTGGGACCCACTTTCGTCAAGCTCGCCCAGACGCTCACCACACGCCCGGATCTGATTCCGCTGGAGACCCTCCACGAGTTGCGCGGGCTGCAGGACCAGGTGGCGCCGTTCGATACGGCCATCGCGCGCCGGATCATCGAAGACGAGCTCGAGATGCCCGTGGCTGACGCATTCCGCCAGATCGAAGAATCGCCTTTCGCGTGCGGCTCCATCGGGCAGGTCTATCGCGCTACCACGCTGGACGGAATGGCCGTCGTGGTGAAGGTACGGCGGCCGGACATTGAGCGGATCGTCGCTCTGGATATGCACATCCTCACCTGGTTCGCCGAGACGGCCGAGTACCTGCTGCCCGAGTTGCGGACGTATCGACCGCGACAGCTCGTCCAGGAGCTGTCGGAGACGCTCCGACGGGAGATGGACTTCATCAGCGAAGCCTCCGCCACCGCCCGAATCGGCAACGCGCTGGCCGAGCAGAAGGGGGTCCGCGTGCCCAAGGTTCGCTGGGATCTGACCGGCCCCCGCGTGCTGACCCTGGAGAAGCTGAGCGGCCGGAACCTCGAAGCACTGCTCAACGACGGCGAAGCCGCCATCGACCGCAAGAGCCTGGCCACCCGGTTGGCCGAAGCGTATCTCAAGCAGTTCTTCGAGATCGGCGTGTTCCATGCGGATCCGCACCCGGGCAACATCCTGGTCAGCCCGCCGGACACCGTGGGGCTCATCGACTTCGGCCAGGTGGGAGTGTTGACGGACGAGCAGTCCACGCTCTTCGTGCTGCTGGTGGTGGGCGTGGTGTATCGCGATTGCGAGATGATCGTCGAGGTGCTCGACGATCTGGACTCCCTGGGCCCCGAGACGGATCGGGCGCAACTGTCCCGCGCGTTGCGTCTGCTGCTGGACAAATACTACGGCCTGCCGCTCAAACGGCTGGACCTCTCGATCGTCTTCACCGAGGCGACCGACATCATCCGGGCCAACGACGTGTCCATCCCGACGAACGTCATGATGCTGGTCAAGGCGCTGGCCACCGTCAGCGGCGTGGCCATGCGGCTGGACCCGGACCTGAATCTCATCGCGCTGCTCAAGCCCCGGATGCGGCGGATGGTGGCGGATCGGTTGAACCCCGCCCGGCTGGCCAAAGGCGCTGGGATGGCCGTATGGCAGATTCTGGACGTTCTGCGATCAGCCCCCGGGCAAATTAAAGCCATACTGAGACAATTCTCTCGCGGCACGTGGGAGATGAAGATTCGCCACGAAAACCTGGAACGGCTGACGAGCGAGTTGGACCATTCGAGCAACCGCCTGGCGATGTCCATCCTGATTGCCGCCATCATCGTGGGCAGTTCCGTAGTCGTTGGTACCACCGGCGAGTTGCCCTACGGAATTCCCCTGCGGCTGCTGGGTGTGGTGGGGTATCTCATCGCGGCCGCCCTTGGGTTGGTGCTGATCTGGGCGATTTTTCGGAGTGGCCGGCTCCGGTAATCCAAGGACGGGCACGTGATCGGACCGTCATGCCGAAGTGTCCCAATATGCTGACACAGCACGTCCCGATATGCCAAGATCCCATAAGCTGACACAGCACGTCCCGATATGCCAAGATCCCATAAATTTCCGGGCTGAAAGCGGCTCCGGGGGGCCAAATGCGGATTTTATTGGATATTGGCTAGAAGAAACCATGAAAAAACATTTGATTTCGGGGCCAAACGATTCTATAAAGATGATGGAAGCTGTCGTGTCCCCTTTCAACAGCCCCGTGTTCCTTCCCCGAGGAGCACGGGGCCCATTTTTTCTGGATGGCCCGGTAACGTCTTGATTGTTCCGTCGCGCCCGACCACTATGCTGCCGTCAGGCCAGTGGGCCAGGTGCGGTCCGAGATGGGTGGATCACGTCTGAGGAATCGAATTGTAAGTGTGTGCGCGCTCGGCGCGGCGATGATGTCCACCGTTGCGTGGGCTCAGACGCCGACCGGACGGCAGGCCGACACCTTTCTTCAGCAACAGCAGCAGGTGACGCGGGAGATCTGGCAGCGGGCGGAACAGGAAGCCGCGTCGGCGCGTCGCGTGGGCTTCGAATACGGCGGATGGTACAGCTTCCATCTCTTTCTGTGGGACGACGGTATCGACAGCTCGCGCACGTATCGGCGGAATGATCTGCGCGTCTGGTCGCGGCTGACGCTGGACGAGGGCGCGCACGAGTTCTACGCGCGCGGCCTGCTGAGCTATCTCGATTTCAACTCGGGCGATTCCTACGACGGGAACGACGACGACTGGGAAGGCATGAACCTCGAGCGCGGATACTACGAGTTCAACCTGGCCCGCGCGTGCGGGAGCCGGCGCGACCAGGCAGTTCGCTCCAACTTCCGGCTGAAAGTGGGACGAGACCTGGTGAAGCTGGGCAGCGGCTACGCGCTCTGGACGCCGATGGACCACGTGCGGGCCATCGCCGATCTCGCGGATTTTGAAATCACCGGGCTGGCCGGCCGGAGCGTCAAGAGCACGCCCGATCTGGACCGATCCCGCCCGATCACGGAATCCGACCGGACGTTCTTCGCCGCGCAGGTGCGCTACCTGGGCATCCGGCGGCACGAGCCGTTCGCTTACGTGCTCTGGCAGCGCGACCACAACGAAGACACGTTCTGGGCCCTGGGGCGCGAGTTCGACTACGACTCGTTCTACATCGGTCTGGGATCGCAGGGCGAACTCGCCCGCAACCTCTGGTACTCCACCGAATGGGTGTACGAGAGCGGTCGGGGCCACAACGGCCAGCGCGTCTGCACGGACACGGTGGTCAAGGCCTGGGCGTTCGACGCGCAATTGGAATACCTGTTCGACGCGCCGATGGAGCCGCGGGCCTCGCTGGAGTACATGTTCGCCTCCGGCGATCCGGATCGGGTGGGCAGTCCAACGGACTCGGCCGGGGGCAACCGGCTGCGCAATCCGGTGGATCGCGGGTTCAACGGCTTCGGTTTTCGCGACACGGGGTTGTCCTTCGCTCCGCTGCTGGGCAACGTACACATCTGGCGCGCGGGAGCCTCCCTCTGTCCGGTCAAGGACCGACCGCTGCTGTACCGGCTGGAGCTGGGTACCAACTGGTTCGTGTACCACAAAAACCGGAGGGAAGGCGCGGTCTCCGATCCGACGGCCGACCGGCAGAGTGGATTCCTGGGCTGGGAAATGGACTACTTCGCGAATTGGGAGATTACGCCGGACCTGATGTGGACCACGCGCTACGGGCTCTTCTTCCCGGGCGACGCGTTCGGCGATCGGACGACCCGGACGTACGTCCTGACGGGCGTGACATGGAGTTTCTGATTATGCGGCGTCTTGTCACCGACCACGCCTGCCGGCGCACCCGGGCGCGGATCGCCGCGGCGGCGAGCCTGTGCTTCGCACTGTTGCCGGCCGGCTGCGCCGGACCGCGGAAGTACCAGCCGCCGACGGATACGCAGACGCTTGATTCGACGCTCTTCGTACACTACCTGGCCACCGTGCCGGCGGTCACGGTGGATGAGGCGGCCCGGGCCGTGCTGATCCTGGCAGATAGCTGGGATGGCACGGAATCGCCCGGGGAGTATGTGGCCGAACTGGAGCGCCGGGGCTGGATTCGGCCGGCCTGGAACCTGCGGCCCGAGCATACGCTGGACCGGGCGACCCTGGGTTATCTGTTGTTCCGGGCGTGCCGTCTGCCGGACAGCGTGAATACAATTCTTCTGGGCTCGTGGGGTGCAGGCGATCGGCGCTATGCGATGCGTCAGGCCGTCGCCATGGGATTGATGGAGCACGGGCCGGAATACGAGCCCGTGACCGGCGGCGAATTCGTGGCCGCCCTGACCCGGGCGGATGAATATCTCCACGGCGGGGGTGAGGAATGAAACGTGCCATCGTGTATCTGCTGGTGCTGGGCGGCCTGCCGGCATGGACACGGGCGGCGGGGAATCCCCCGACGACCACGCAGCCGACGACAACCCGGCCGGCCGAGCCGGTCACAGAATTGAAGGCCAGGGTTATCGAAACGGCCGGGATGGTCGCTTGGGCGCCGTTGGGGACGGACGTGCTGGACGCCGCCGCCTGGAAGCCGGTGTCCGTGGACGACGAGTTCGGCGGGGGCGTTCAGATTCGTACAGGGTTGCGCTCGCATGTGACGCTCCAATTCGGCGATGACACGGTGGTGAGCGTGCGGCGGGCGACGCTGGCCAGCATCGACCAGTTTTACCGCACCGGCGAAGCGAAATCCGTTCGCCTGGGGTTGGGGTACGGAGCGATCCGCGGCGGCACCACCGAGGGCGAGCTTCGAAGCGACCTGACCGTGGAATCGCCGGTGGCAACCCTGGCCAAGCGCGGCACCGAAGGCTGGGAGATGTACGTCGAACCATACACCGGCGGGTGGCGCATCTCGCTGGCCCGAACGGGCCTGGTGGAGGCGCTGGAGAGTGCCACCGGGCGTCGCCGGCTGGTGCATCCGGGTGAATACGCTAACGCCCGGAACATCGCGCGGGCCTGGATCAACCAGGCGATGTTCGATCGGGTGGTTCGTTTCGTGTCCGCCGACATGCTGACCGCCGCCGAGGTAGACTTCACCACGCACGGCCGGGGCGGCGCCGCGCCGATAACCCTGGACGGGGCGGCGGACCTGCTGGATTTTTCAGGCCGGACCCCGCCCTCCACATTCGCCGCGGCCGGCCGCGAGGCGCTGCAGTCGGCCGCCCGGATGGCCGCTCTGTCCAGCCAGTTTGACACGCTTCTGGTCACCCCGCGACCGGAGGGCAATTTCGGGGTTCCGCCCGTGCAGTTTCTCATCGACGCCCGCGACCTCCGCCGCCTCCGCGGGCGGTAGCCGCGATCCGGATAACGCCCAAATGCGCTCGATCGCGCGAGGGAGGCGCGCCCGGAAACGATCGTCCGGCGGCGACAGGCCGTGGATTCCTCCGCGCGACCGGCGCCACACCACCAATTCGTTCGCAACTCTCTTGTTAAATTGATGTTACGGTGGAATTACCGCGAACCTCGCAGGGCCGATTTACCGACGGTTCTGACTTGAGTTGCCGCATAAGAACGGCTAAAACTAAGTAATCGCTTATACCCTTTGCCGCGAGGCGCGGGATGGGGTGGGGATGGGAAGCGCTCGCCGCGCCCCCCTGACACTACAACAAGCTCGTAGAGCCCAGCTTCACGAAAGGACGGATCATGCCATCATTCTGGAAATCGCTGCTGCCCAAAGCGCTGCTCGTCGCCTTGGGGCTGGCCGCCGTGGCCGAAGGACAAGCGCTCCGAACGCATTATCCGCGGCTGGGAGAGATCAGCTTCAATCCGGTCCTGCGGACGGTGTCCGGCAACCCGCGGCTCAGCGAGCACAAGCACTGGTTCAACCCGGCGACCGAGGTGTACGACTTCATGGACGGCATGCAGCAGGGTTCGCACGGATTGGTGAAGCTGCGGCTGAACTACTATCTGGAGATGGATTTCTGGCCGGTGAAGGCGGACGGGTTCCAGTACACCGAGGCGCAATACCTGGGCAACAACTGGCACATGCCTGACGGGGTGGACTACGCTACGATCATCCGCAATTACGACCTGGCTCGAAAAGTGGATCGGGGCGAGCTGGACGAAGTGGCGATCAACGGCGGTCCGTACTTCGGCTATTGGGAAACGACCATGGCCGGGTACAACGGGTTCTGGTGCAATTCGGGTCCGCAGCCGAACGTGGCGTGTTCCCGCATTTTCGTGATCACGGGCTGGAACTACGAGCGGATCACCTCGCTGCACGCCACCGGGCACCGCTGCGAGTCGATCATGTCGAAAGTGTACAACGGCTGGGATGTCAACGGCGACCGAACCATCTGGGATCGATTCGGCTGGAACCACGGGCAGACGACCATTTCCGGGAATGTGTACGGCATCGGCTCGGCCCATCTGCCCGCCAACGCGAACGACCATTACGATTACGCGAACCCCCAGTGGGTCAGCAGCTACGCGCCAGCCTGGATGAATGATTTTCCCGCGTTCAACGGCAAGAACGGAGCCACCTCGCTGGTCAGCCGCAGCACGTGGGGTTTCACGCCGAATTCGTACGAGATGGCGTATTTCATCTGGTGGTACCAGCACATGCCCCACGTGGCGGGAACCAATTCCCACGACGGATACACCCGGCTGAACAACTGGTGGGAGTATCTGTACAACTTCAACGAACACGCCCCCAGCAACGGCGACCACCGGCTCGGCGGCGCCGTGCCGACGGCCACGCCCTACCCGGCCGATCTGACCGCAGTAACCGCCGCGAACGCCGATCAATGGGCCCCGGTCGTGAACCCGGCCGGCCGCGTGGTCTGGTACGGATGGGACGGCAACGATTTCGAAATCTACTCGGCCAACGCGGACGGCAGTGATTTCGTCCAGATCACGAACAACAACCATGTCGATGAAGCACCCGCCATCAACGCGGCCGGTCAGATCGTATGGCAATCGTTCAACGGACGGAGCTTCGACATCTTCACCGCCAATGCCGACGGAACCGGCGTGGTGCGGATCACGAATAACCAGAGGAACAACTGGCACCCGGACATCAGCGATTCCGGGCGGATCGTGTGGGAAGCCTGGGATGGCGAAGACTACGAGATATTCAGCGCCAACGCCGACGGCACGGACATCGTGCAGATCACGAATAACTCCCACGGGGGCGGGCTGGGGCCGCGACGCGATGACGTGTGGCCGCGGATCAACGTCCACAACCGTGTGGTCTGGTCCGGCCACGACGGCAACAATTTCCAGATCTTCAGCGCCAACGCGGACGGCACGGGCCTGGTGAAGATCACCAACAACAACTACCAGAACGAGTATCCGCAGATCAGCGATGGGGGCATGGTGGTCTGGCACGCCTGGCTCAGCGGCAACATCACCGAGATCTACTCCGCCAACGCCGACGGCACCAACGTGCGAAGGCTGACCGCCAACTCGGTCCGCGACTGGTGGCCGCAGGTCAACACGCGGGGCGACGTGATCTGGATGGAGCGAACCTCCGCCGGCGACTGGGAGCTCGTCATGCGATATGCCGGCAGCAACAACAACGTCTTCGTCACCGCCAACAGCCAACACGACCAGTACCCGCGGATTGACGACTTCGGCCGCATCTTCTGGCAGGGTTTCGACGGCAACGACTGGGAAATTTACTGCTGGGACAACGGCGTGCTGTACCAGGTTACGGACAACGATTACGACGACCGGTGGCCGCAGCTCAGCGGCACCGGCATCACGGTCTGGCACGCCGAGTCCGGAACGAGCGCGGCGGGGCCGACCACGGAAATCGTTTCCTCGTACTACGGCGGCACGTACATGCCGCTGGCCTATCCGGATGCAATGACGACGCGGATGAACGTGCCGATGCGGCTGAGCCTCCGGGGATTGTCCGCGTCCGGCTCGCCTCTGACGTTCCGAATCACGGCGCTGCCCACCGGCGGTGAACTGGTGGATCCGGCGGCCGGGAGCATCGGCTCGGTGCCGTATGCGCTGGCATCCGGCCAGCGCGAAGTGTGGTACTACCCGAACCCTGGATTCGGGGGCTCGGATTCCTTCACGTTCCGGGTCAACGACGGTCGGGATTCCCAACCGGCGACGGTGACGCTTGCCGTCACGGGAACGAACGCGCCGGACGGCGACGTGGATCGCGACGGACGAGTGGGGCAGATCGATGCCGCCGCGTTCTCGGAGTGTGTCAGCGGACCCGGGGCCCTGCCCTCGCCCGCCGCTCCGTGGCGCTGGCAGGACTGCCTCTACGCGTTCGACTTCGACACGGACAGCGACGTGGATCTCGAGGATTTCCGGACGTTTCAGACTCTTTTCGTCTCGGAACCGCGGATTTACGTCCGCCAGGGAGCTTCCGGCGCCAACGACGGGACGAGCTGGACGGACGCGTACGTCGATCTGCAGGACGCGATGGAGGCGGCCGCAAACGGCAGCACCATCTGGGTCGCCGGTGGCACGTACCGGCCCGACCGGGGCACCAGCAACCCGCTGGCCACGTTCCAACTGAAAGACGGCGTCTCGCTCTACGGCGGCTTCGCCGGCAACGAAACGTCGCTGGAGGAACGCGACCTCGCGGCGAACCCGACCGTCCTCAGTGGAGACCTCGGCGGCGAGAACAGCTACCACGTCGTGTACGCGAACGGAGTTGACCAGACGGCGGTGGTGGACGGATTTGTCATCACCGGCGGCGATGCCGACGGGGTACCAAATGACCATAACGGCGGCGGGGGGGCGCGAATTGCCGCTTCCCGCGTAACACTTCGGAATTGCGTGATTCGCGGCAACAAGGCCGACTTGAACGGCGGCGGCATCCTGAACAACCAGGGATCGGTGCTGACACTGATCAACTGCGTGATCTCGGGGAACACCGCGACCAATCGCGGCGGCGGGGTTCAGGCCTACCAGTCCACGGTGACGGCCACCAACTGTACGATAGTCCACAACCGATCGGGCACGGACGGCGGTGGGATTTTCGTGAACGAGGCGGACCTGACGGCGACCAACTGCATATTCTGGTCGAACACGGCGCAAAACGGCGCGTTGTCGAACCAGAACGCTCAGATCTTCTGGGCTTCCGGAATGGTGGACATTAACTACTGTTGCGTTCGCTTATGGACGGGATCGTTGGGCGGAGTCGGCAACAACGGCCAGGATCCGCGCTTTGTAGACGCGGATGGTCCGGACAATGTGCCCGGCACGGCCGATGACGATCTGCGTCTTTCCGCCGGATCCGGGTGCATCGACTCCGGCGACAACACGGTCGATACCGATGCGACGACCCCGGGCCATCAGCCGTTGCCGCTGATAGACGCCGCGGGCGGACCGCGTTTTCTCGACGATCCGTACACCGCCGACACCGGCGTGGGCACCCCTCCGATCGTGGACCGCGGAGCGTATGAGTATCAACCGTGATAGCTCCGTGGCGGCTCACAACAGGCCGAGAATCTCGGCCAGCAGCAGCAGCGCGTCCTGCGTGCCCAAAGGAGCGATGTTGGAGGAAAGTGGAGACTCCTTGAATCTCTGATCGGCCAGGAAGGTGTCCGCCGGACTGGCCTCGTCCATCAGATCCTCCGGATCGTCCACATGGTGAAGCCCCAGAAGGTGACCGGCCTCGTGGCTGGCGATGTTGCCGATGGCAATGGCCATTTCCGCCGTGGTGGGCGTCCGGGTGAACAGGCGGGGGCTGAACGATGCCGTGAAGATGACGGCCACGTCGTTCGGATCGCTGTTGTATGTATCGACAGCCTCGGATATGCCGTAAGCAATGCGGCTCGACCCGCCGAAATACACACGCGACATGGGGCTGTCGGGCAACCATTCGTCATCACTGGTCAGGATGACGATGTTCAGGCCTTCGAAATTCTCCCGTACCGTCGCGATGATGCCGGCTTTCATGATCCCTGTTTGGCCCGCATACACCGGAGAAATGTCGCCGGCCCGAAACGCGGGGACCCGGGTGATGGGAATGGTCGGCACGTCGAGCACCGCGCCGTCAAACCCCAGATACAGAATCTGACCCTGCGGTGCCGGCACGTCGCCGCCCCGTGTCACCGTGACCGTCACCTTGTACGCCCCGACGCTGGACTCACCGAGCATGGCGTAGGGCGAGGCGTAGACCGCCAGGTAATACGGATTGCCCGCGTGCCGCACGGGCTGGTCCGCAAAGGCGTTGAGGTCGCCGCCGCTGTCGTCATCCATCACGAACAACCGCCCCTGGTCGTCATAAAGCGCGATGCAGATGTCGAGCCCGCTGTCCGCGGCCTCGGCGGATACACGGATGGCGTCGCCCGGCGCCATCGGACCCAGATTGAACACATCGACATCCCCATAAACGGAGATGGAGCCCTGGAGACGGGCAACCCCGCGACCGGCGTAGACCGCCACGATGGCATCCTCGAAGGAGTCGTTGGGCTCGCCCCGCGTTTTGCCCAGAGGAGATGCGGCGTTGGGGTCGCGGTTGCCGTCCTCGATCATCCCGGGGGGCTCCGTCGACCCGGATGGCCGACCGGTTGCCCCGC
>JBPOIK010000041.1:0-23155 GCA_052034525.1 Planctomycetota bacterium | reverse complement strand
GAGACCATCGATGAACTGATGGAGGAGGTTCATGCGTATCTCATCGCTCGCAATCGAAGAGCCGCCGCCCGGCGCCGCCGAAAAGCGGCATAGAATGGCCTCACTTTGAGGCAATCTGATTTAGCCCAGCAAAAACGTCTCGATGGCCATCACGGCGATGCCGACCAGAGCGGCGCCGGCCACCAGGCCGGCACAGACAGATTCGTAGTTCTGGAAAATCGTCCGATTCATCCACTGGTCCGGACGCGTCCAGCGCCTGCCGATCGCCCAAACGAGGAAAGCGCCCAGGAACATCGCGAAGCACGTGCTGAACGAAATGATGAAGCCCAGCCCGATCCCCACCGGCGAAATCGGAAACCGGCCTTTGCTTCGCATCCGGATGCCCTCCAGCACCAGCCCCAACACCGCGCCGATTCCCGCCGCCCAGCGGGCCCAGTACGGCAACTCCTGAATGCCCTCCGTCAGAACTTTGGCCACCGCCATCCAGGCGGACGCCGCGGGATACGGTTGCGATTCGGTGATCAGACCACTGGGATCGTTTTTCAGGAAGAGCGGGTAGAACACCAGAATCACGAAAAACGACCCGGAGAACGCTCCGATCAGATGGGCCAGCGCCTGCAAACGCGGCTTGGCCCCCAGCATGTACCCCGGCTTGATGTTCTGGATCAGGTTCGCGGTGTTCCCGGATACCTCGCCCGTGATGGCCGCCGTCGCGATGTTCGTGTTGATCTGCCCGGGGGCCAGAACGCCGTAGGTAAGCTGCGTGATCTTCGCCAGCGCACCCGTCGGAGTCACCGAGGTCAGGGCCGTGGAATTCACCGCAATCAGTGAGAACACGAACACCAGCGGAATGGCCACCAGGCCCAGCCAGAGCTGGACTCCGAACATGTAGCTGGTAAGCCAGGCGGCAACGACGCCCACCACCGGGATACCCACCACGGACACCCAGAGCGGAAGCTCAATGTCTTTCAGGCAATCCTCTCCGCGCGGCTCGGAGGACCGCGCGAACAGTCGTTTGATCGGCTTGATGAAAACCTGGGGCTTGGCGAAGAAGGACATGAGCGACGCCACGGTCATCATGGCCACACCGCCCCAGAGCGACCACTTCAGAATCTGCTTGAATCCGTATACGGGCGGATCCGCGTCGGCCGGCGCGGTCGTCGAGGCCGTTGTGACGGCCGCGGATGCCGATGCGCCGGTGGCCGGACTCGTGGTCGTTGCGGCCGGCACCATTTGCGTCGTGACGGGCGAGTCAGTCATCCGCTCGGGCACAAACGCCTCCGCCTGGGGCGCGGCGGCCTTGGCCTGTTCCTTCTGCGCGGCGATCGCGGCATCCTGCTGGACCGAATGGATCTCGCCGACCTGGATCATCAGCGGCGCGAGAATGAAGTAGTTGATCACCGCGCCGATCATGAGCGACACACCGGTGCGGATGCCCATCAGGCCGCCCGCGCCGATCATGGCGAGGTCCAGCTCGGGACGGATCGTAAGCTCCTTCAGGGAGGTGCCCAGGATTCGAGGCACGCCCCAGTGCAGTTTTCCGGCCAGATAGTAGTACCATTCATCCAGGAATTCAGGAACCGTCAGGAACTTCAACCTGATCCGCTCCATGATGGGCTCTGCCTGGCCGAACTTCAGAATCGCTCCAAGAGCGCCAAACACCAGCAGCATCTTCGCCGGCTGGGTGGCGGAGGCGGACGTGTCGCTGTGCAGGGCGTCGAGCACGACGGCCGCCGCCCGGCCCTCCGGAAACGGCTGCTGCTCGTCGTTGATGAACCGCCGTTTCATGGGAAACGCGAACAGCACTCCCAGGATGGCCATCAGCACCAGCCAGATCAGCAGCAGCTCTTTCGGAACGATCGTGCCGGTCAGGATCATGTAGGCCGGCATGGATGAGATCATCGGCCCGGTCATGTAGCCGGCGGCCGTCGCGATGGACTGAAGAATGTTGTTCTCAAGAATATGATAGTCTCTGCCGAGACCGATCCGCGTGAGTACCCGGAAGATCACGTACGCCAGCACGACCGACGTGACGCCGACACCCAGTGACCAGCCGGTTTTGATGCCCACGTACAGGTTCGTGATCGTCAGCACGCCGCCCAGGAAAAAGCCGCAGAGGATCACCCGCGGGGTCATCTGGCGAACATCGCCCTGGTATACGTTCTCCAGCCACCAGCGGTCCTTCTCCTCGACCGTCATGGTGCGGATCTGTTCGTCCGTCAGTTGCTTGATGGCCATGCGGCTTTTCGCGCCTCCCGAGGTGTCTCCGTCGGGGAATCAGGGACGCGCCGGCACGCCGCCGGCGAATGAGCGAATCACTCTATGCGGAAACCGCCTCCCCCGGCAAGCGCAGTCCGACGGCCCGCCCCCGGGCCCCTGCGGGGGGTTCATTGGACAGGCCCCGAGCCGGCCGCTATCGTGTCGCTCCGTCGTCCGGCACCAAACAGCGAGACATCCGGCATGCTGCAACGCATCTCATTGGGCTCCACGGCTATCGCACTGCTCCTGCTTCTGATCGCGGCCGACGCCTGGGTGGCGGACAATTGGGTCGCATACCCCGCTTTTCTGGGTCCGTTCGTTCGCCGGGGCAACATCATCCCGTTGCTTTTCGCCGCGATCATGGCGGTTGGCGCCGGCGAGCTGCTGCGGATCGTGCGGGCGACCGGGGCGCGCCCGCACGGCTTGATCGCGGTGCTTTTCTCCTTCGGTCTGATGCTGGGGCCGTGGCTGTACGCCGGCATCGCACCGGCGGGAAACCTGGTCTCCGTCGAGGGATTGGCGGTCCAGATTCTCCTGCTGCTCGGCGCCTTCCTGGCCACCGCCGTGGCGCAGATCCTCCGATCCGACACACAAGGTGCGATCCGGGACGCGGGCGCCTCGCTGCTGCTGATCGTCTATTGCGGCTTTCTGCCATCCTTCCTCATCCTGCTGCGATCCGACAACGTGCTTCCCATCCCACAAGGCGCGTGGCTGGTCCTGGTGTTTCTGGCCGTCACGAAAGTCTCGGACATCGGAGCGTACTTCGTGGGCTCGGCCATAGGCCGCCACAAACTCATCCCGTGGGTCAGCCCCGGCAAGACGGTGGAGGGATGCATCGGAGGGATATGCGCCAGTGCCGGGCTTTCGGTTCTCGTGTGGTACTTTAGTCGAGCGTGTGCAAGCTCACCCACGGTGGCCGATCTGACCGACGCCCAAGCAATAGCTGTGGCATTCGGGGATGCATTCTCCCTGTTCGGCGCGATGTCGCTGCTACAAGCTCTTATTTTTGGGTCACTTATGTCCATTGTCGGCCAGTTGGGGGATTTGCTGGAATCCGTCTTCAAGCGTTCCGCCGGTACGAAAGATTCAGCCAGACTGATTCCACAGTTCGGCGGGGTGCTGGATTTGGTCGATAGTCCCGTATTAGCGGCCCCGGTAGCGTGGTTTCTCCTGACATACCTTTGGCGCTTGGTGTAGAATAGCGCGGAGTGCCGGGCGGGCTGCGGAGTACTCGTCGGCCGAAGGTGTCGTCGGGAGCAAGCACAGGGTTTTGGAACTGAATATCGCCATCGAGGATCCGTCCAGGCGACTGGCTCTGTTCGGGCCAAACGACCAGAACCTCCGGCTGATCCGGGCGGCGTTGGATGTCCGGATCACGGCCCGGGATTCCACGATCAAGTTGAGCGGACACGGAACGGCGGTCAGCAAAGCGGCCGAGGTCATCGACGTTCTTCAGCGCCGGCTGCGATCGGTGGAGCGGCTGGAGGAGAGACACGTGGCCGACGCCATCGCCGAGGTTTCCCGAGAACAGGCCGACCAGGCGGAGGCGGGGGTTTGTGTGTATGCACCGGCCGGCATCGTGTCGGCCAAGACCCCCGGGCAGCAGGAATACATCGACGCGATCCGGCGGAACGACCTGACCATCTGTTTCGGTCCGGCGGGCACGGGCAAAACCTACCTGGCGGTGGCTGTCGCCGTTTCCATGCTGCGGGCACGGGCGATCAAACGGATCGTGCTGGTCCGCCCGGCGGTGGAGGCGGGCGAGAAGCTGGGCTACCTGCCGGGCGACATGCAGGCAAAGGTGAATCCATATCTGCGCCCGCTGTTCGACGCCATGCACGACATGATGGCGTTCGAGCAGATCCGCAGCTTCATGCAGAACGACGTGATCGAAGTGATCCCGCTGGCGTTCATGCGCGGTCGGACGCTCAACAGCGCGGCGATCATTCTGGACGAGGCGCAAAATTCCACCGTCTCGCAGATGCTCATGTTCCTGACCCGGCTGGGCCATCACAGCAAGATGATCGTCACGGGCGACGACTCCCAGGTGGACCTGGACGAGCGTCAGCGAAGCGGAATGATTGACGCGGTGGATCGCCTGCGCGGGATCCCGGGCATCGCCATCGTCCGTCTCCGGCAGATGGACATCGTGCGACACCCGCTGGTGCAGAACATCGTGGAGGCATACGGAAACGGGTCGGCGCCTCGACGTTGACCGGGCGCGACGCCGTCGGAAAGATCATGGTCACGAGTCCCAAGACCGGCAAGGCCCGCCGCCAACGGGTGCGGCAACTCCGTGCGGAGGAGAGCGGGGGCCCGCTGCGCTGGTTGAGGGTGGTGGGCTTCTGGCCGGTGCTGGTCACCGTGGTTTTCTGGGCCGGCGCCGCCCTAATCGCTCTGTACGGCGACGAGTCGCTGCCGTATGCGGCCGGGGAGAGAATCGCCCAGCCCATTGTGGCGCGGGTGACATTCACACAGGAAGACCACTCCAAGACGCAGCAGGACAAGCTCGCGGCCCAGGCCAACACGCCCAGTCACTACCGGATCGACAACGAATTCATCGAGCAGATATGCGCCGAGCTGACCAGGGTCTATCAGGAGGCCCGGGCGGCCGAGACGCCGGAACAGTTCGCGGAAATCGCCGAGAAGGCCGCCTGGCCCGACGCGGCTGCGACGTACGAGTTTCTGCACCCGCGCAGCGACGAGCGCAGCGCCGAGGGGTACGCGGCCTGGGTGAAACACCTCCGACAACGGTTGAAACGGGAGTACACGACCTCTCCGGGAACCCAGGAAGGCCGGGAACCGGCGTCCAAGGCCGGTTATATCCTCGTGCAGGACACGTCCGCCACGGCGTCGGAAACCGGCCCGGCGGAGCCCATCCAGGTCGACATCGGGCGGGACCTCCAGTATCTCAACAGAAAACACGTGGAGGGGCGCGTCGCGAAACTGGCCGAATCATTCCCGTCCGCCATGAAAGAACCGGTTGAGGCGATTCTGACGCGGTACATCGAGCAGCGTCCCATCCTGGAGTACGACCAGACCGCCACGCAGGAAGCCATGGCCCAGGCGGCGGCGGCCGTGGCCCCCGCCGCGGTGACGTACGAACAGGGCAAACCGTTCGTGTTTCCGCGACACGACAAGCAGGGCCGCGTGCAGGGTCTGACACCCACGGATCTGGAACTGCTTCGTCTGGAGCATCAGGCCTATCGGGCGTTCCTGGCCTGTGACGAACCCGACGCGGCGGCTCTTCGTCAGCAGAAGGTTCTGGCGCAGGGCGGCACGGCCGGCCTGTTTCTGATTCTGACGGCGGGGCTTTTCGGATATGTGGGCTACTTCCAGCCCCGGGCGCTGCGGAATCGCACGCGGTCCATCGGGCTGGCCGTCCTGCTGCTGGGCATGCTGGCCTCGGCGCGCGTGATGGATCTGCACCCGACCCTGCGGAATCTGCTGCCCGTTCCCGTCCTGCTGGCGACGGCCATTCTCGCGCTCGCGTATGAACGGCGTTTTGCGATGGCCGTGCTCTCGTTCGCCACCATGCTGCTCGTCCTGACGGTCCGGGGCGACCTGAGCCTGCTGGTCATTCTGCTGAGTGGCGTCGGTGTGATTGCGTTTCTGCTGGACGACGTCCGCACGCGGACGCAGATCCTCCGGGCGGGTTTCGCCGCCGGCGGGCTGATGTTCCTGCTTACGTTCGCCTTCAAACTGACGGCCCAGCAGGATCTGCGATTCAGCCTCACGGAAGCGGCCTGGCCCGGGCTCAGCGCCGTGCTGGCGGCCACGCTGATCCAGGCGCTGTTGCCCTTCATCGAGCGGGTCTTCCGGATCGCCACGTCGCTTACGCTGCTGGAATGGCGCGACGAGACCAAGCCCCTGCAGCAACTGTTGATTCGCGAGGCGCCCGGCACGTACAACCATTCGCTGGTTCTGGGCACCATGGCCCAGGCGGCCGCGGAAGCCATCGGGGCCAACGGCCTGCTGGTGCAGGTCGGGGCGCGGTATCACGACATCGGCAAGATCCACCAATCGGAGTACTTCGCGGAGAACCAGGAGGCAGGCATCAACCGGCACGACAAACTCGAACCACGCATGAGCCTGCTTGTGGTGCTCAGCCACGTTCAGAACGGGCTGGCGCTGGCGGACGAATACGGGCTGCCGCGCATTCTGCACCAGTTCATCGCGGAGCACCACGGCACCACCGTGGTAAAATACTTCCACTATGCCGCCGCCGAAAAACAGCCTAAGATCGCCATCGGTCGGCACGATCGGGAAATATCCGACACCGAATTCCGATACAAAGGCCCGAAACCGCAGACGAAAGAATCGGCCATTCTGATGCTTTGCGACGGCGTGGAAGGCGCCGTGCGGGCCATGCACGAGCCGACGGCCGGCCGCATCGAATCGGTCGTGCACTCCGTGCTGATGGATCGTCTGCAGGACGGGCAATTTGACGAGTGCGACATTACCCTGAAGGAGCTGTACGGAGTGGAGGCGTCACTCGTCAAGAGTCTCTGCCGCTTCTACCATGGCCGGGTGGCGTACCCGAAGTCTGAGGTCAAGCCGGCGGCCGCCGGCGAGAAGGAGGAACCCGCTCCGGCGGAGCGGACCGGCGGGGCCGAAGGGCCGCCCAGAGCCGCGGTCCGCTGATCCGGAGACGCCCCAACGCACGATGGACGACGATTCGCCCTACGACATATCCGTGTCCCTCGCCTGTGATGGACCGGACATCGACGAATCGGAGATTCGCCGGGCCGTTTGGGCGACGCTCGGGAAGCAGAACTGCCCTGCCGCCACGATCAGCGTAGCCGTGGTGACCGACGAACACATCGCCTCCCTCAACAAGAAGTATCTGAATCACCCCGGACCGACCGACGTGTTGAGCTTTGACCTGGGCGATGGCGCCGTTGACGGCGAAATCGTGGTCTCCCTGGACACCGCTCGGCGAGAGAGTCTGGCGCGCGGACACGCCGTCACGGCGGAGTTGCTTCTGTACGTCATTCACGGAACGCTGCACCTGCTGGGATTTGACGATCTGACCGAGACGGACGCCCGCCGAATGCGGACCGAGCAGGCCCAGATCCTGACCGAGTTGGGATTCCCGGATATCCTGGGCGCGGAGGCCTCATGAGAATCACGCTGGTCCAGATGAGGATCGATCTGGCCTCCCGGGCAAGCAACTTGTCCCGCGCTTTGCGCTGGATCGATCTGGCCTGCGCCCAGGACCCGGCGCCGGACCTGGTGGTTCTGCCGGGCGGGTGTGACGGAGCCGCCTTCGGACCCGGCGCGCCCCCGGTCTCGATGGCCATGACTCAGGTGTTCAGCCAATCGGTTGCCCTCAAGGCGAAAGAATGGGGAACCTATGTCGCCCTCGGATTCCGGCAGCCGTCGGGTCAATTGTGCGCTTCGGTGGGCGTCCTGTTCGACCCGGACGGGGACGCCATCGCCACGATCTGTGCGGCACCGCCGGGCGCCGCCGCGACCGGGCTCCCGGCTCCGGCGGCTCTGACGCGGACACCGCTGGGGTGCTGGTCGCTGCTGCTGGCGGAAGCCCCCTGGGAAAGCCGGATGTCGGCCTGCATCCGGGACGCGGGCGCGCGGCTGGCGGTCGTGCTCGGCTCGACTCCAACGAATCCGGCCGGGCCGGTGCGTGCCCGTTGCGAACAGCTCGCCCGGGAGGCCGGCGTGTCCGTATGCCTGGCCGCCGGACTGAGCGACTGCGTGGACGAGCCTGCCTGCCTGGTGTGGGATGCCCGCGGGCAGTTGGTGGCGCGGGGCAACATCGGAGTGGAAGAGATGGTTCGGGCCCGGGTCGCGATGAGTTCCAACCCGGAGCAGCCGACCACGCGGCACGGCGGCGATGCAGACGCGCCGACCGTCCGGAAATCGTAAGGACCGTCTGCCAGGATTTGCATGTCGTGGAAGGTTGGGTGATCTGGGTTTCGGCAGCGATTCTGACGCTGGTCCTGACGCTGGCCGGCACGTTCAACCTGGCTCTGCGTCTGCCCTCCCGTCTGCGGATCGCCGAGGCGCTGCAGAAACACGGGCGGCAGGATGAGCTGGCCCGGCTGTTTGAGCACCGCACCGAGCTGCACATGGCGACCGCCATCATCCGGACGGCCGCCCTGCTGGCCGTGGTCCTGGTGATGTTGCGGCTGGTCGAGGACAGCGGAATCGCCGGCGAGGCCTGGCAGAACGGCGTCGCGTACGCGGTGTCGCTGCTGGTGGTGCTGGTGTTCGGCGTGGCGATCCCGACGGCGTGGGCCAAGTATGCGGGCGAAACCCTTCTGTGCGTCTGCCTGCCCGCTCTCCACGCGCTGCGGTACGTGCTGCATCCGCTCGTCGCGTTTCTGCTGTTTTTTGACGAGATCATCCGCCGGCTGGCCGGCGTGCCGCACGAAGACGCCCGCACGCAGGCCGATGAGATGGAGCGCGAAATCCTCAACGTCGTCAGCGAAGGGGAGGCCAAGGGCGCGTTTGACGAGGAAGAGAAAGAGATGATCGAGTCGATCATCGACCTGCGGGACGCCCAGGTGGCGGAGATCATGACGCCGCGGACGGAGATCGCCGCGCTGCCGGCCAGCGCCACGCTGGGCGATGCGAAGCGGCTGGTGATGGAGAAGGGACACTCCCGCATCCCCGTCTACGAGGATACGATCGACCGGGTGCTGGGCATTCTGTACGCCAAGGATCTGCTGGCCATTGAGGAGGCGGACTCGTTTGACGTCACGCGAGTCATGCGGCAGGCCCTGTACATCCCGGAAACCAAGTTCATCCGCGACCTGCTGCACGAATTTCAGGAGAAGAAACTCCACATCGCCATCGTGCTGGACGAGTACGGCGGGACCGCCGGCCTGGTGACCATCGAGGACATACTGGAGGAACTGGTCGGCGACATCGTCGACGAGTACGAACCGGACGAACCGGAAGCACTGCGGCGCATTGACGAGCACACCGTGGAGGTCGACGCCCGCATGAGAATCGACGAGCTCAACGACGAGCTGGACATCTCCCTGCCGGAAGAAGAGGACTACGAAACGATCGGCGGTTTCATGTTCAGTTCGCTGGGGCGCATTCCGGCGGTGGGTGAGACCTGGCAGCGGGACAACATCCACATCTACGTCACGGCCGCCGAGCCCCGCCGCATCCACCGACTGCGCATCCGTATAGAGCCCCGCCGCAACGGCGGGCGCGATGCCGTGGACAAGGAGCCCGCCCGGAATGCCGACCCGGCCGGCCGCGGCTAGCCCCCCCATTCCACGACAAGCGAGCAAGACGCGCATCGGGCCGGGTTACCTGTGCGCCGCCCGGGGATCCCCCCGGCGCCGGCCGCCACCGGCCACTGGAACCCGGAGACGTCCGCGGGGCACACTTCACCGACAATCTATGGACTGATCGTCGCGGGGGGCGGCACCACAATGCGGAACGTACGAATCTCGTATGGCTTGAAGTCGGCGGTGAGCGTCCGGCCATCCAGCGACAGCGAGCCGGTCGCTTCCATGTCCCGCTCCAGCAGGTCCACCTCGCGAGCAGAGGTGGCGTCAAAGCCCAGCTTGATCGTTGCGCTGGCCGGAGCGCCCGCGCATTCGTACGCCCGGAGGATCACGTCGTCGTTGTCCTCCGATCGCTTCAGTGCAGTCACAATCACGTTGGCCGGTCCGGCCTCGCAGCCGGCCCAGGCCGGCGGCTGTGCGCTCGAGCCCGACCGGCCATCCACCACTCGCACGCGCATCGGCTTGTTGAATTCCCAGCCCGCGCGGACCACCGCCGCCTTGTTCAGCGGACCCTCATGATCCAACCGGGCGTATCGCATGTGGTGCATACCGATGTCGGGCGTCGGGTCGGGCGAATACGCGCTGCGCAGCAGAGTCAGCCGCACCACGCCGTCCGCCACGTCATACGCATGCTTGCAGTCGTTCAGAATCGTCACGCCGGCGTTATCGCTCGACAGGTCGCACCACTTCAGGGCCACATTCTCATGCCCGTCGTTGGGGCGGGCGATGTCGCCGAACGGAATCTCGTACGTGGCGGTTCGGGCGTCGACACCCGTGGGGAAGGCCACCTTCAGCATGGGGCCGCCGCCCTTTTCGCTTCCGTACTGAAGCCATTCCACCGTGGTCTCGAAGTCCACGCGCGGGCTGCCGGCATACGTGACGGTGTCCTGAATGATTGTCGATCGATCATGAAGAAACCGCTGCCGCACGCGGAACCGAACCGGCCCGCGCTCCAGCACCCGCGTCTCCTTCGGCTCGCCGACGGCCGTGGCCTCGACATACTCTCCGACGGTCCAGGCGCTCATGCCGTGCGGGCGTTCCTGCAGCACCACGAACTTCGGCGGATTGGCCAGCGCCGGCGGATCGGCGCTTTCGACGCCCGCGGAAGCCCCTCCCCGGGGCCTTCCCGTGCTGAACGTCTTGTATCCGCACCCCGGCACGGACCGGGCCTCAAAGCACAAACGGAACGTCGCCACGTCGCCATCCACCCGCCGTTCGAGTATCTGCGTCGGCACGTCGCCCGATTCATCGACCAGCACGATGGACTCCACGCCGGCCGGGAGGGTCAGCGTTGCGTCGACCACTTCCGTCCGCTCCCAGGCCAGCGGATTGAACACCACCAGGTGCGGACCGCGGCCCTTAACCTCAATGTCTCTGGCGAGCGTTTGGCACGCACGATCGAGAATGCTCTCGCCCCGTTCCAGCAGCTTTTCATAGACTTCATGGCTGTACAGAGCGGATGGATGAATGAGGGAACCCGGCACCGTGTCATGATGATGGCTCCACAACACATCCCGCCACAGCGTCTCGAACGCCTCCCGCGGATAGGCCGGTCCGTGCAGCCGGGCCAGCGACGCAAATACTTCCGCCATTTCCAGCAGCGATTCGCTCCGCCGGTTGTAACGCTTGATTCGGGCATGCGTGGTGTAGCACCCCTCAAACACCGGATTCAATTCGTCGCGAATTGTCGGAACGATCAAACCCTCCGCCCCTTCCGCCAGCCGGGCGAAGAAGGCCTCTGCGGTGGAAAATCGGACGGTCGGCAGCAGCTCGCGCTCTTTCAGTCGCAAGGCCGCGTCGATGTTCTCGCGCGTCGGTCCGCCGCCGTGATTGCCAACGCCATAGACCATCAGATGATCCTGTGCATTCGTGGCCTCGACGAATCGGGCCAGTTCCCGCACTTTCTCATCATCCACCACATCGGTGTACCAGCCGCCGGTGGCCGATTCGTCAAAGGCCAGCACGCGCGACCCGTCCGGGCCCTCCCACCAGAACAGCGGCACACCCTGGCCCGCCCGGCAGAAGTAGTAATAGTCCACACCGGCCTTCTTGAGAATCTGCGGCATGGTCCAGACGTGGCCGAACGTGTCCGGCTCCCAACCGACGTTGCACCGGCGCCCGAACCTGTCCTGGAAATACCGCTGGCCATACAGAAAGTGCCGCACATGCGACTCCGGCGAGATCATGTTGGTGTCGCCCTCACACCACCGGCCGCCCACCAGCTCCCACCGGCCGTCCTTCACCCGTTCCTGGATCCGGCGGAACAGCTCCGGATGATGCTGCTCGGCGGCCAGGTAGAGGGCCGCGCTGCTCTGAGAGAACGTGAACTCGGGAAACTCGTCCATGAACTTCAGCGCCTGGCCGAAGGTCTGCGGGATGATCTGGTCCACGGTCTCGTCCCAGGTCCACAGCCATTGCAGGTCGATGTGGGCGTGCCCGACCAGATGACCCGTGAACTGCCGCATCGCCGAGTGGGCGTGCGACAGCTCCTGCCGGGCGCGCCGGAGCGATTCGTAGTACGGCTCCGCCCGGCCGGCGTCGAACGCCTGAGCGTCTTCCATGGCCGTCACCTCGTCCACCTGGGCAACCAGGTTCTCGTCCTTCAGGTGTCGGGCGAGGGTTCGTGCAACGTCCATTTCCGTCCGGAACGCGTCGCGTGCGGTCCGCATCTGGTTGACCCGTCGGGCCTCCTCGATGATCTGGGCGGCATTCCCGTCGCTCATCGCCTCGTCGCGTGTCGCCGTCGTGATAAGCACGGTCCGGCTGTAGCCCTCCGCCAGACGAACCTCCACCTCCGGCGCCGGCCCGTTGTCGTAGATCGCAAATACGGGTTGGCCATCGCGGGTGACACGAATGTTGTCCAGAAACTGAATGTACCGGCCCGGCCGGTCGCCCTCGAACTGCACGGTCCAGCGTTCGAGCGTCACACCGGCCAGTTTGGACAGATCAAACGACCGATGGTACCAGCGGTCTCGGGCCGGCTCGAGATCCGAATCGCCGTGCAGGTACAGGTCTCGAGCGTCAACGAGCCGCTGGTCCCGCAGCCACGGCCGGCTGTCCAGTTCGGCCGGCAGGTCCTTGCGTTTGAAATCCGCATCCACGCCGCCCCTGAGCATGGGATTTGACCCGGGCAGATAGATATCATACTCGAGCCGATCGCCCTTCTGGATCGTATACGCCGCATCTGAAATCTGTGCGTACAGATAGAAGTTGCCCTGCCCCTCCGCGATATTCTCCGCCACGACGACCAGACAGAGATCTGCCTTTTCCACCGCGGATCCCAGGCTCGCCGCCTGAGCCGCCGCCGCCACCAAACCCATGATTCGGAACATACGGACTCCTCTTCGCTTTGACTGAACGGGTTCTCACCGCGGCGAGAATCTATCACATGCGACCACCCCCGTCACGTGCATAGCGCAAGCCGAGAGCCGCAAACGCTATCCGGTGCCACGAATGCCATCATCCGTGGGGCGGATTGTGTGCGCAGCAGCAAGGAGTACGTTCGGTTCCGAGTTCAGAAGGTCGCATCCCCCCCGACCGGTGCGTCAGTGCCCGATCGGCAGGTCGGATTGATCCAGCAGCGTGAAGTCCCGGCCGGGCAAGTTCGTCGCCGCGGCGGGGCTAACTCCCGTGCAGACTGCCTCACGACGCCCTGAACCTTCCAACAGGTTCCGCCCCACCCCCGCCGCTTCGCCACTGCCCCTGACCTTCCTTGTTTGATCGGTTGTCGCAACCATCGGAGCTGTTCCCTCGCAACATGCCTGCGGCACAACACCCATGAAGGATATCCCTCATCTCCTCAACTGCGAATGGAAAGCCCCTTCACATGGCCATGGCGTTTTCCGTATGCTCGCTTGGAGTGGTTAGGCCAATGGACATGGGAGCCGTTCCCGATGCACCCTTCGCGACAGCAACCACCCCGTTCACCACAGCAGAACTCCGCGGATGCGAAGCGCCGTTGTGCCGACGCATCGCGACGTTGCCGCGAAGCCGGCGAGTTACGTGGAAACACCCTCGGTCCGTCGCAAGAGGTTCGCGGGAAAGGCGTCGGTTCTCTTCTGTCTTCACAGGTAAAGGGAGGCCAACAGATGCGACGCATGCATGTGACTTGCCTGGCATTCGTTACGGCGACACTGTGGGGCTCTTTGGCGGTCCGGGCGGGTGGTGTGGCCGAGTTCGACCCGCGCTGGGCCCAAGGCGGCCGACTCGAGGCCGAAGGACGGCACCCTGAGGCGTTGGGGCTCTATCACCAGCTCCTGGAGGACTACCCCAACTCACAGCGCGTGGCAATGCATCTTGCGCGATGCAGAGAGACCCTGGGCGACGAAGGGCGGGCGATTGAAGCCTACCAAGTGGCGTTTGATCTCGCGCCATACGCCTATTGGGCGGAGCCCACCCTGTATTACCAGGCCCGCGCATGCGCGCGAGCGGGACGTGTCGACGAAGCACGGGCGTCAATCTCTCTCTTGCGCGAGCGTTTTCCCGATTCGCCCTGGCTGGCCCGGGCGGAACTCGTCGAGGCGGAACTCGACGCGGCGTCCCTGGGACCAGAGGCGGCGGCGGCGGTGATGGACGACGCGGCCGACTTCCTTACGACGGAACTCTGCGCAGGTCGGTTGCACGACAAGGTGCTGAGCATGTACGGTGAAGGAGTGATCCCGGAACAACTCTCGCTGCTGCGGCAGATCATCGATTCCTATCCGGAAACCTCCACCGCGCTGCGGGCAAAGCAAACGAAGGCTCATTTGCAGATTCGAAACGGCGAGCGAACGGAGGCAATCGCCACGCTGGAGGGGCTTCTTGCAGAGGCTGAATCGTCGGCTCCGCGATCGCGAATTGTCGAAGAGTCCAAGACGCGGCTGGCCGCGTTGTATCATGCCGAACGCCGTCGCCCGGAGGCCCTTGCTTTGTACGAGGAGCTGTGTGAAACGGCCGGACAGCCGTCCGTGCTGTCCAACGCGAAGCTGCAGGCGGCCGGTTTGCGTTTCGAACTGCTGCAGGCGGATCGGTGGAACGATATCCACGAGGGGCGCAGGGAACGGATGGAAGGCTTGTCCGGGGCGCCGTGGGATCAGCTCCGCTCCCGGTGCGAAGAGGTCCTGGCGCTGCCGTTCAGCACGGCGGACGAAAAGGCCCGTGCCGGCATCATGATCGTGGAGTCTTATCACTGGCAGAAGCGCAGCGCCGACGCGCTGGTCGCTGCTGCCGATTTCCTTCAGAACCACAGCAAGGTCGAGTTCCCCAGGCAGGCGGCAGTGGCGCATTTGATTGCGGGGGAGTGTCGACAGCGAATGAATTCCCATGCGGAGGCGATGGCTCACTTTGATGCGGCATTGGCCGTCCTGGGCGACGATACGACATGGCGTTACGTCCCGCGCATTCGGTTTCGCATGTACCATTCGCTGCGCAGGTCTGGCGCGCCGGCGGAACAGGTTCAGGCGGCCGCGAACTTCGTGCTCGATCACTACTCCGACACCGTGTATGCGGATCTGATTCGGACGGCGCAGCGTTGGGATAGCGCCGCGATCGTCCGTTGAACCGTCCGTCGATGACGGTGCGGCTGCGTCCGTTCCACCGACGACTCGTGGAGTATTTGAAGGATGACTCGTAGCTTCTGGAGCGAAGGATCCCTCAACATGGAAACACCTCGTGAATTCGGGAACGGACGGCGGGCAACTTCCAGAGCGGCTGTTGCGCTGAGAGCGGGGTTTCTGATCCTCGCAGGGCTGATGGCGATCGTCTGGGCAGAGGAGCTTCCTCCCCTGTGCGACGACCCGGACACCCCTGGGTGCATCTGCGTTCCGCCCGCAGAGGTGTCCTGCGCGCCCGGTTATTTCTACACATCGTGCGGCTGCGCTCACGACTGTGTTCCGCCGGCTGAGGAAAGCTGTGGGGACGGATAATACGTATACTACGTGTGGCTGCCGTCCGGACGAAGCAGTGACCCCGCCTGCGATCGAAGGCGAAGGCACGCCGCCCGAAGAAGGCGAAGAAGGCACGCCCGAAGACGGCGAAGGCACGCCCGGCGATGGCGAAGGCGAAGGCACGCCCGGTGACGGCGAAGGCGAAGGTGACGGCGAAGGCGAGGGGGAAGACGAATGTGTTCCTCCTCCCAGTTGCGACGTGGCTTGCGGGCCCGGTGTTTGTGACTACCTCGACTGTTCCGCCGGCATGGAGCGGGCGCAACGAGAATCGCCACAGAGAACAACACACACACGATCGCGAGGCGGCAGACAAATGATCTCGACAAGAAGATGGAAGTGGGTCCTGGCCACATGCCTGAGTGCGACCCTCATATGCGTATTGGCGGTGCTGAGCACGATGTTCGACGGACCGCAAGGCGAAGAAAACTCCCCGTCAGGCGGAAAGGTGGAAGCCGCAGGCCTTGCTGAGAAGGAATCACCGCTGGCACGCAGTTACCGCGATTCGAGACACATGCTCATCCAGCGGCCTGACGCAGAAAGGCTCCGGGCACAGATCGCTCAGCTTGCCTACCTCGTGAACGAGCATCCCGACGATCCGATCGTCGCGCAGGCACTGCATCGCCTCGGGGCGTTGTGCCGGCAGGCGGGTGATTCAGAGGGTGCCCTGGGCTACTTCGGGCGAGTGGCCGGGGATGCCCAAGCCCATCCGGTCGCCCGCATCTTCGCCATGCAGGAGCGGAAGCAGATCTTGCATGAAAACGAGCGATGGGCTGCGGCCGTCCAGGAGTCCGAGGCGATCCTTGAGACGTGGGAGAGTGCCATCGACTCCAATCACCCGCTGGGTGCGGATCCCTGGGGCGAGTGGGCGAATGAGGCGGCCTGGCTTGCTCGGGAATACGGGCAGAAGGGGATGGTCGACCAAGCGGCAGCGCTGTACGAGCGTGTGGTCGAGATTCTGGGTACGCCCGCGCGCTAGTGGCCAACCTTGTTGGATTTGGCCAGGCTCTATAGAGACAACGGACGGCATGAGGAAGCGCACGCAACATATCTCCGCGTGCGGCAGGGAATGGATTTCGCCGAGGTTGATCTGTCCGATCCGAAGTGGCTGGCCTGGGAGGACGAAGTGGCGTTTCAACTGCACGGCGGTGTGGTCGAGCGACCGTACCTGACAGATCTGCGAGCATTGGTGGACAGGTACGCGGCTGGCGGCGAGGTGAACCTGTTGCATGCCTTCAAATGGGCCACAAACAGTCTGCTACGACTGGGGGACCTCTCTCCAGCCGAGTTGTCTGAGGCATTGGCCGTCCTCGGGGAGGTGATCGACCGCCTCGAGCACGGAGGCGACGTGCCGTTCATGGACTCGGCTGAAGAGCAGAACATGCTCCGGACGGCTTATATCACCTACATCGACTCCGTGCTCTACAAGGGCGAGCCGGCAAACCTCGACTGCGCCCTGGCTATGCTGGGCCGCCTTCGCTCGCGCTTCGCCCAGGAGACGGCGGTGACAGATTACGCGCAGCAGACCATCGACCTGGTTGAACATCTGCGCGGCCGCGCGGCAATCGAGGGCACGGTGCCGATCGAGTCGCGGCCATGATGGGAACAGCGCTTGCGTCGTGTTTCCCAGATGCGTGGAGTCGTCGCCGCGAAGGCGAAGGCACGCCCGGTGATGGCGAAGGTGAAGGCACGCCCGGTGACGGCGAAGGCGAAGGCACGCCCGGTGATGGCGAAGGGGAAGGCGAGGGTGAGGGTGAGGGTGAGGGTGAGGGTGAGGGTGAGGGCGAGGGCGAGGGTGAGGGTGAGGGTGAGGGCGAAGGAGAGGCATGTCCGGTGGTGAAGAGCATCATCTAGGGTAGTTGAGGCACTCGCGCCAGATGAAGCGCAGGAAAGGATCCCGCAATGTTCTCGAAGCGTTATGGTCTTCTTGTAGTCGCGACCGTATTCGTCTGCGCCACAAATGTTCGATCCTACGTGGTACCAAACTACTGGTGTGACGGCCTGCCTTGCGCGCCCGACCCGATCATGCATGATCCCGACTGCCACTATGAATTTGTATGCAATCGGACAGAAGGAGCCCCCCAGTTGGTCGTCCCCGGGACCCCCACCATCATCACCTCGGCCTCCGCACTCCAATGCGACACCTGTTGCGATGCCTGCGATGACGAGGAACCCCCGACTCTCAAAAGCGTCTGCACCACGAGCTTGACTTTCGAGGCGACGCGATCGTTCACTTTCACGTTTGCGCCAGGCCTCGCAGCGTCGATTGTAACGCTCGTCCGAGCAAGCCTCGAGACGCAATTTGCCTGGAATCGCCAGACTACGATCTCTGTTTCCGGCACGGTAGGGAGTGAGGAATTCCCGTCCTGCCAAATCGGCCGCTATAATCTGAGCATGACGACCCATAAGAACGCACAGTATTCGGTGTTCAGCGCCTTTCATTGGACTGTCCAGTTCAAGGATGGTCCAAGCACCTGTGCCACAGGAACAACTATGAACAAATCGTGCTATCTGGGGTATCATAGCTACTGCACGGGAACGATCTGGGGCGACGTTGTCGCAAAACTCGTCGATATTGGGCCTTGCCCGTAATCAGGAAGGGTGTTACCGCATGATTCGAACCGCAGTGCAAGTGTGCGTGCTTGTGCCCTTGGTGACGGCGCTATGTGATGCGCAGCCCAGGCAATTTGGCTCGCTCCGCGAAGCGCTCGACGCGTATCGAGAAGCACTGCAGAACGTACCACCGCCCGAAGCGAGGTCGGTCTTCGAGCAAACTTGGCTTCAGACGATACAACGGCATCTGGACGCCGATGTGAACCCGGGCGACCCTGATGTCCAAGAGGGTCTGCAGGTTGCGTTCTCCCTGAGCAACTCACTCGGTACATTCGATCAATCGCTCGCCTTTGCGGATCAGTTGATCGACAGCGCATCCGACGTGCATGAAAAGGCTTACTGGTTCGTTCAACAAGCAGAGATTGCGGCGATGACAGGCTATCTGGACGGGTCGTGGGACCGCGTCGACCGCGCAATCTCGTTCGTGTCGGCACACCCTGATGTGCTGGATGCCACCACGTTGGGACCCTCCGGGATTCTCGTCCCCTACGTCTCGACCTTGGCATGGAAAGGTAAGGGACTCGCACAACACGGCGACATCTCTGAGGCGCTGGCCACGTTCGAGCTGGCCCAACGGGTTCTGGGGGAGCACGCTGAAGATGGCGGCGCCGAGGCTGTGGCCAGCCTCGGTTTTGACGCGGAGTATTTCGCCGGGCCGATGCTGCGATGGGCCGCGGACCTCATGGAGGCCGAGCGATCCCTCGCCCTGTTCGCGATTCTCCAATCTCAGCAATCGCTTCGCATGCCGGAAGGCGAGTACGCACTGGATGTGTACCGCGCCCTGGGGGGCGATGCTTCTGCGGAAAGCCTGGCGTTCCTCCAGAACTGGTTCGATCAGAAGGGCCGGAGCGACCCGATGAGAGCTATCGTGGCTCATACGCTTGGTGTTCGCTACCTTCTCAGCGCGGACTACAGCAAGGGCATCAGTACTCTTCATGCGGCGGGCCGCGATGTGGACGATCCCGAATCCATCGCGATGAACCTGGTTCTGTTGGCCAGTCTGTATGAAAACTCCGGCGACCACCTCAGCGCGGTGCAGTGGTGGGAGGAAGCCAGGTCGCGATACCCCACAACGAGTGGTGGCAGGATCGCCGCTGAGACGCTGACCCAACGGGAATCCCGAGCCGCAACAACGCCTACCGAAGTCAGTCCTCCGGATACCCCACCGAAAACACTGTCGAACACGGTGGCAAATGCGACTCCTGTCGAGGGCAAGGGCCGGTGGCTTCTGGCCGGGTTGTTGGCCGGCGTCATGGCTATCGGGGGCGTTCTGACCGCGCGCGTTGTCCTTGGGAAGAAGAAGTCTGCGAGTGTGCGGTAGGGTTTTCGCCCTTTCGCCGCACCACCGGGACTGGACCACCGCCCCCATTGGAGTCGTTCAGCGTAGTCCATGCCATGATATGCCGCATTCCAGAGTTATTGGGGCGCCGATGCCTCCAATCGCGGGGCCACAGTCCGAACGCCCGTATTTCCGCCGTGGTGTTACCACCACTGGCTGACCGCACATGGATGTCGTAACCCTGTATCTGAAGCACGTTCTGCCGATCATCGCCGTGCTGGTGGTGATGGCGTACGCTGCATTGGCAGCGCGGACGGGGCGGGCCGCCCGAGCCTCGCGCATCGTGCTGGGGCTGGTACTGGCCGGCAGCGCGGCACTCGCCGTGGGGAATTACGCGGATTTCGGAAAGTGGCGGGGTGGGAGCTACCTCAACGCCTGGGAGTTCTTCCACTACTACCTGGGCTCGAAATACGTGAACGAGGTCGGCTACACGGGGTTGTACGAAGCGGCACTGGTGGCGGATGACGAGACGGGGCTCAAGTTCCGGCACGAGAAGGGGACTATCCGCAATCAGTACTTGGCCGCGAGGTCCGATTGATCCAGCAGCGTGAAGTCCCGGCGGGACAGGTTGGCCGCCGCCATCGGGAGGTTGTCCGCCATGACGGCCAGCGCCGGCCGGTCCTTCGGCTGAGTCAGCAGCGGATACGTGTAAGACACGCTGACCTCGCCGCTGAGCAGAGCCGACCACGTCTCCAGCAGGGCCCGTTTGCCATGCGGCAGCGAAACCACCAGCAGTTCCGACTCGCTGATAGCGAAGCCGGCGTCCCGCAGGGTCTGGGCTGCTTCGCCGGGGTCATCCACGATCATCCTCAAGATGGCCGTGTCCACCGCATTGACGATAGAAAGGCCCAGGATCCGCACGTCGCACGGGTCCAGCGTGCGGGTCAGCCGGAGCAGTTCGCCGACGCGTTCCACCAGAAACACCGAGATTTGCGTCACGGTCGGGTGGGCGT
The DNA here is from genome assembly GCA_052034525.1 of Planctomycetota bacterium. Lineage (GTDB taxonomy): Bacteria > Planctomycetota > Phycisphaerae > UBA1845 > UBA1845 > JAFGJQ01. The sequence continues at coordinate 2,802 of JBPOIK010000041.1, read as the reverse complement.
CGCGTTGGGCCAGATCGAAGGGTTCCGTGTCCATGCCGAATGAGGTGTATCGACCCAAAACCCCCGTTCACGACAGCTAATCCCCCCCGATAGAGCCAGTTAGGGCGCTGCGGCGAGTGCCAATATCGCTGGGATTGCCCTGTCAGGATGGCAGTGGCGGCAGAGAGCCCCGAATTGGGGAGATTCTTTAATCTTTTGTCTTTGCGAAGGTTAGGTGCCAGATTTCGCATGCTGGCGTCTGGCATCGGGCGTGCGACGTCCTGTGACGTCCGAGACTGCGCCACGGCCGCAGGCTGGTGACGGCGCGGTCCCAACCCCAACAGGAGGTGTCCGAATGTCGAAGATCATCGGGATTGACCTGGGTACCACGAACTCGGTGGTGGCCATCGTCGAGGGCGGGCAGCCCAAGGTGCTGACCAACTCGAACGGAGCCAGGCTGACCCCGTCCGTGGTGGGGTTCACCGACACCGGTGAACGGCTGGTGGGCCAGATTGCCCGACACCAGCAGGTTGCCAACCCGCAGAACACCGTGTTTTCCATCAAGCGCTTCATGGGCCGGCGGCACAACGAAGTCAGCCATGAGGAGAAGCTCGTGGCCTACAAGGTCGTGGGTGGATCGGATGAACTGGTGAAAGTGAACGTCCGGGGCAAGGATTACACGCCCCCGGAAATCAGCGCCATGATTCTCCAGGATCTCAAGAAGACGGCCGAGGACTACCTCGGCGAGAAGGTCGAGCGCGCGGTCATCACCGTGCCGGCCTATTTCAACGACTCCCAGCGCAAGGCCACGAAAGACGCCGGCGAAATCGCCGGGCTCAAGGTGGATCGCATCATCAACGAGCCGACGGCCGCCGCCCTTTCCTACGGCCTCGACAAGAAAAAGAAGGAAGAGCGGATCGCCGTCTTCGACCTCGGCGGCGGCACGTTCGACATTTCCATTCTGGAGATCGACCCGGAGGTGGGGACCTTCGAGGTGAAGGCCACCAGCGGCGACGGCCATCTGGGCGGGGACGACTACGATGAGGAACTGATCAACTACGTTTCAGAGGAGTTCCGCAAAAAAGAGGGCATTGACCTGCGCAAGGATCCCATGGCCCTGCAGCGTCTCAAAGAGGCCTGCGAAACGGCCAAGTGCGAGCTGTCCAACACGCGGGAGACGCAGATCAACCTGCCGTTTATCTCCGCGGATCAGGCCGGCCCCAAACACCTGCAGATGACGATTACCCGCACGAAGTTCGAGCAGCTCACCGAAAAGCTGACGGAACGCTGCCGAAAACCCGTCATGGAGGCATTGGAAGGCGCCCACGTCAGCCCGTCCGACATTGACGAGGTGGTGCTGGTGGGCGGCTCCACGCGGATGCCTGCCGTCCAGCAGCTCGTCCGCACAATCTTCGGCAAGGAGCCAAACAAGAGCATCAACCCGGACGAGGTGGTCTCGATGGGGGCGGCCCTGCAAGGCGCCATCATCGCGGGCGAAAAGGACGACATCGTCCTGGTGGACGTGACTCCGCTTACGCTGGGCGTCGAGACCATGGGCGGCGTCTGCACGCCGATGATCGACGCGAACTCGGTGATCCCCACCAGCAAAACCAAGACCTACACCACGGCCAGCGACAACCAGACCGAGGTAACGATCCACGTGCTCCAGGGCAACCGGCCGATGGCCGGCGACAACCGCTCGCTGGGGCAGTTCAACCTGACGGGCATCGCACCGGCCCCGCGGGGCCTGCCGCAGATCGACGTCACGTTCGACATCGACAAGAACGGCATCATCAGCGTGTCCGCCCGGGACAAGGCCACGGGAGAGGAAAAATCGATCCGGATCGAGGGCTCCAGCGGCCTGAGCAAGGACGAGATCGAACGGATGAAGCGCGACGCCGAGTCGCATGCGGCCGAAGACATCAAACGCAAAGAGCTTGTCGAAACCCGCAATCAGGCGGAGCACCTGGCCTACGAAACGGAGAAACAGCTCAAGGAGCACGGAGACAAGATCAGCCAGGCGGATCGCGGCAACATCGAACAAGCCATCAAACAGGTTCGCGACGTGATGGGCGGCACGGACCTGGACGCGATCAAGAAAAGCACGGAGCGGCTGATGGAGGCCGCCCAGACCATCGGCAAGGTCGTCTACGAGGAAATGACCCGGCAGCAGGCCGCCGGAGCGGCATCCGGCGGCGGTTCGGGCGCGACCGCCGGCGACGCCGGCAAGAAAGACGAAGGCGACGTGATCGACGCCGAGTTCGAAGTGAAAGACAGCAAGTAACCCAGAAAACCGCCCGGGCGGACAACCCGGGCGCTTGCCTGTGGCTTCAGCCGGGGATGGGCGACCCGTCGATCGCTCCTGCCCCCACCATTTGCCGTCTGAAGGCACCCCCGCCCCGAATTCCACGCGCACCGCGCGGCAGATTCCGTTGAATTTCGGCGGAATTCCGCGACACATCATCCCCTGTTCGCGCAAACTATAGGCTGAGTCCACCGAGAGCGCGAGCTCTCGTGCGGATGGAGGGTCCATGGACGAGCGAACGGAACGGGAGGTCACCGACGGGCTGCGGGCGGGTTCCACCGACGCCTGGCACAGGCTGTACGACGCATTCGCCGTCCGCACGTGGCAGGGCGTCAGCCGGCTGCTGGGAGGCGATGGCCCCTGGCGTTGTCGGGCAAAGGCTGGTGGCGCATGGCGGGCACGCCCCAGGCGTGCGAAGCCATGAACCTGGAATGGTTCAAGACTCAAGGACTGGTCTACTTCACCGAGAGGCACGCCGCGTTACAACATTGAAGGAAACCGCCGGATACGATGAGTAC
>JBPOIK010000174.1:0-17972 GCA_052034525.1 Planctomycetota bacterium | reverse complement strand
CGCCGGGCGACGCGCCGCGCTCCTCCTGGACGACCACCACCTCAATCTGCGTGTTTGCTCTGAGGCTGCGACCCGCGTCGCGAATCGTGATCGTGCAGGCTTCACCGCCTTTTTCAAACCGGAGGGCAAACGTACCCTTCACGTTCCGGTTGCTGACCAGGGTCCACCGGACCCGCGGCATCTGCTCTTCGTAGAAACTGCGTATCGCATGCTTATCGTGAGCGCGCCCTTCATACGTATGCCGCAAGTACAGCCGTCGGCTTCCGGTCAACTGGTCCTCGCACGCATCTTCGACCATCTTGAACCCCATCGGCACGGGAATGTCCCGTGCGTACGGGTTGGCCTGCGGCAGCAAACGACCGTCTTCGCCGGTCTGACCACTCTGGGCACACCCGATCGCCACAATGGAGACAAAGGCCGGAATCACAAGCCTGCCAAGCTGCGTAACTTTCCTCAAAATCATGCGTTACGGCTCCTGGCGACGTGCCGCCCTCTCGGACGCGCCGCAGCGGCGACACGGGCTACAGAGTAGGGCAACCGGGCCACACCGTCAATCCGGACGCCCAAAACCGCCCGGCGAACTGAAAAGCTCCACCAGCATCGCGTCGCCCGGCGCCAATTCCACGGGAATCGTGATCCGCCCCCGACGGGCGTCAAAGACCCGGCCGCCGACCACCCCCGGATCCCCGGGAACCTCCACGGCCCGATCGGCCGTCACGCCGCCGATGTCCACCGGCACACTCATCTCGCTTCGCACATACCGGTAGACAGACGCGTTCCAGAGCAGCACCCACCGGCGATGCTGCCTCACAAAATGCGTCACCCGCAGGCTCTCGTCGCGGCACTGCCACCCGTCCAGCCGGGTGATGGTCGATCCGCCCAGACACGTCATCCAGGCACACGCCCGGTAGATGATCCGCTTGACTGCGGCCGCCCGCGTGACGGCCACAGCCTCTGTCGCGTCCACCAGCCCCTCCCGCCGACCGCGAACCTCGGCCCAGGCGTCCAGAATAACCCCCTCCGTGCCGCCGGCGGACAGCCCGGCGTGGTACATCCCCAGCCAGGTCCGGACCGTCTGGACCAGATCTTCGCTTTTCCCGGACACCGGAATCATCATCATCCCGGGTTTGGGCAGAAGCGGCGGCGTGGGGAACGTTCCGGCCAGGTCGAGCGGTTCGCGCACCCGAACAAGCGGGGTGATATGCCCCAGCGCATCGGGCGGAAGCGGCAAGTCCGTCTGAACGGTAGCGACCAGAGGCATGGACGGAAACAGCCGTTGTGCCCTCGCTGCGATCTGAGCCGCGCGGTCAGCTCCCTCCTCATCGACCATCTCACCGACATGCAGAACGCACGGCGACCCTGCCGCATCGAGCAGAAACGCAGCGCGGAGGCGTTCTTCGATGTCCACCGTCGCGCCGCGCACCGGCCCGGCCCGGCAGAAGCGATGCAGAACCGGATCCGTCAGAATCGGTCGCAGCGTGTGCGTCCGGGCCGCACGCACCACAGCTTCACGCCGATCGTCAGCGACGTGTGCCGCGAGCACCGCGTTGAAACCAAGCTCCCGGATTCGCTGAAAATCGATCGAGAGCCGGTAGTCGAGATCGCCCCCCTCCCCCAGACAGAGCGGCTCCACCGGATAGCGCACCGCCACCAAAAACGACACCGGCCGCTCCGCCACGGGCGACGGAAGGCAGCCGGCGGCCAGCAGTCCACACGCCGCAACCGAAAGCCGGCGGATTGCCCGGCCATGGCCGGCCAGTCTTTTCTTGACACGATCCGCGAATGCCGAATAGACTGCCCCTGGTGCGACGGGGATCGTTGGCGCGACCGTCGACCCGGATGCTTGCCCGTGGCAATGAAACATTGGATTCGATTCCTGCTGTTGTCGATTGCGGCGACCGGCAGCGGTTGTACGCCGAAGGCCGTGTCCCTGGAGGATCCCCAGACGCGGGAATCCCTCGCCCTGCTGATGCCCGAGCGAATCGGCATCATGCCCTTCACCCGGATGGAGAGCTTCGATGGCGACCGGCGGCTGGACGGCATCGCCCTGCTGTTGCGCCCGACCAACGTGCTGGGTGACCCGGTCAACATCGTCGGAGAAATCCGGGCCGAATTGTATGAGTTCGTGCCGGCCTCCGGGCTGCGAACCGGTTCCCGCCTGGCCATGTGGGAGGTTCCGCTGAACACCAAAGACGATCAGCGGCGATACTGGAGTTCCACGACACAGATGTACGAGTTTCATCTCGAGCTCGACACCCAACTGATGTCTCAGCGCCCCAGATACGTACTGGCCGTCACATACAACACGCCCCTCGGCACGCATCTGACGGATGAGTATATCCTGGAAGCGCCGATTGCAAGCGAGCCGTTCGCCGGCGGGAAAGCGGACCGCGGTTGACGAAGCGCCACTAACCTCCGCGCGGCCACAAGGGTCAATCCAGGAGAAACGCCCGGCGCCGGGCCGCGCAGGACATCGTCGGAGGAACAAACCATGACCAGAAAATCCGGATTCACCCTGTTGGTTCTGACCGGGCTGCTGTGCATTTCTCTGTGCGGCTGTGCGGATAAGCTCACCCGTGAACGCTACAACATGATCGTGGTGGACACCTCCACCAAGACGGACGTGGAGTACACGCTCGGCCAACCGACCCGGCATCTGCCGGACGAGTGGCACTACGAACGGCCGGACAAGCACCTCAACGTCTTCATTCACTTTAACGATCAGAACGTAGTGACCCGAAAACAGTGGGTGGATGCGGAGTCCGCGGAATGGGACGACACCCAGTCTCCCCCGCGAGACCGCTCGCACCACGAGTCGACCACGATCCGGACGATCAACAAGTAGACGACCCCGGTTCGCCCGTCACCGATCCGGGAAGATCATGGCATCGGCGAAGGCGGATTGGAACTCCGCATCGACGGACAGCTCGACATGCCGGGTTCGCCGAGCCAGGGTTTCCGCGTGCGCGCGGGCCGTGGTGGACAGCAGGGCCAGCCGGGCCCCCTCCAGCGACGTGTTGCCCACGTGGCGGATCCGCTCGTGATCCACCTCGGGCGGGATCAGCCCGATCCGCTGGGCATGATTGCGACGGATGAAACTGCCGAACCCCCCGGCCATAAAAACCGTACCGAGCGCGGCGGCGGTCAGGCCGGCCTCGCGCAGAAGTATGGAAATGCCGGCCCGGATCGCTCCGCATCCCAACTGAAGCTCGCGAATGTCACGCTGTGTGAACACCACAGCCCGGCCCGGCCCGCCTTCCGGGGCGTCCGCCACCACGAAAAGCGTCTGCCCGTGGGCGTCCACCTCCACCCGCCGGGCCAGGAACGGACTCAGATCCGAGGGCAACTCCTCCGGGCGGCAGAGCCGTCCGTCAAGCGAAACGATGCCCTGCTCCAGCAGTCCGGCCAGCAGGTCGATCATGCCGCTGCCGCAGATGCCGAGCGGCGCAAGCCCCCCGATCACCTGCACCCGGACATCGTCGTCCAGAACGACCTTCTCGATGGCGCCCTGGGTGGCGCGCATGCCGCAACTGATCCGGGCCCCCTCAAACGCGGGACCGGCCGCCGTGGAGGCCGCCAGCAGGCAGTCGTTATGCGCCAGAACAATCTCGCCGTTCGTGCCGACGTCCACCATCAGCACGGGGCCGTCCGAGGAATCCACCCGGGCGGCCAACATCCCGGCGACCGTGTCTCCACCGACGAAGCCGCCGATCAGCGGGAACACGTAGGCTGTCCCCCGGGGGTGAATCGGAATCTGCATGTCCCGGGCCGACAACAGCAGCCCGCGGGCCCAGGCCGAGGCGAAGGGCACCTTGCCCAGCGGCGACGGATCGACACCGCACAGAATATGCTGCATGGTGGAGTTGCCCGCGAAGGACGCCTCGTAAATGTGCTGCGCGCCGACCCCGGTGTCTCGGCAAAGAGCCTCGATCATCCGGCCGGCTTCTTCGATAACGGCACCACGCAGCTCATCCAGACCGCCGGAACCGGAGGAGGAATGCCGGATTCGCGAAAGAACATCGTCACCCAGGCGGACCTGGGGGTTCAGGCGTGAGGCCACCGCCCGCTCCTGCCCGGAGCCGAGGTGTACCAGCGAGGCCACGAGCGTGGTCGTTCCGATGTCGAACGCCACTCCGTAGGACTCGTTGGACGTATTCCCGTCCTCGAAGTCAATCAGCCGGCGGCCCGCACGGACGGCCGTTCCCCGGAAGCCCTGGGCGCGCAGACTTCTGGCGGTCTGCCGCAGCGCGGGCAGATCCACCTCGAAGGAACCGATCTGCCGCTCCAGGCGAAGCAGATCGGGCATGTCGTCCGACAGCGTGGGCGGTGAGAGTTCCACATAGACCTTCTGGACGGCAGGCCGGAGATCCCGAGGCGCCCCAACAGCGGCGTGATCGACGATCTGGTGCCCGCGCGTGAACAGGGACGCGGGCGGAACGCAAACCACCATGCCGTCCGACGCGAAGTTCTGACACGCCAGCCGCCATCCGTCCTGGAGCTCCCGCGGCGTGAAGAATCGCCGATCCGCCTGGGTCGGCTCACCCGCGCCGCCGGTCACCTGAACCCGGCACTTGCCGCACGTCCCGGTCCCGCCGCAAGGCGTTTCGAGCACCAGCCCGGCGCCGGCGGCCGCCTCCAGGATCGTCGTGCCCGCCAGAACCGACACTCTCCGGCCGGGCGGCTCGAACGTCAGTTGATGATGCTTACCTGGCATCTGCATGGTTCCTCCGCGACCCATCGCCAGGCCGCGATTCTACCCTCCCGGCCTGTTCCAACGTAGCCGGCCGCATCGCGGAAACACCTGGCGGCGTTGGTTCTGTGGATGGAGCGTCGAGTTCGGCGATTGCTTTGCCGCGACGGGTGAATGACGCCGGGTTTGATGGGCGTTCCCTTCCTGACGGATGGATCGGCGTTCGCTATTGTTTGGGCACGCTTCTCTTATGCACAGCCCCAACACAGCACAACGTGATTGACACCGCACTCTGCGCCGCACGGACGTCATGCCAAGCACCGAGAAGGCAAATGCTCGGTGAATTGCATCTGACGGCGGGGGGTGCGGGTTTGGCCTGACGTGCCTGCTGGTGGTGCGGCATGTCGGATCGCGTGGGGTACTGGCAGCGGTTGGTGGCAGCGCTGGAGGCAAGCGGCTGGAGTCGTGCGGAGCACTGCCGGCGGGGCCACCTGACGTATTACAGCCTGACCAACTGGGTCAAACGCCCGGGCCGCTCGATCGGGGTTCTGATTCTTCGGACCGGGCGCTGCAAGCGCAGCTTGATTATCCAAACCGGGTATCCGGCCGGCTTCAGCCGGCCAGTCAGTGCCCCCGGCTTGAGCCGGGGGAAGAAGCCAGCTCCCCTCACTCCCTCTCTCTATTCTCCCTCTCAGCCGGCTTCAGCCGGCCTTCTCTCGATACACGAAGATTGTCTGAGGATTCGGACCGGTCCCCGTTCCTCCACATGCGCGGCCTCATCCCCCGCCTTCCCCCCGAAGAGAATCCCGCCTCACTCCTGCCCGCGACCTGGAAGGCCGAGCAACTCGCGCGATCCGCCCTCGCCTCCTGACCCCCTCAACCGCACCCCGTCCACTCCCACCGACCAAATGGTCCCGATGCACACGACCGAGCGCTTACGGTCAAGCCCAGAGGTCTTTGCTTTCGTGGTCATCGACTCCCACCGCCTCGCGCCGTTGAGAGGAGAAGGTGCAAACCAGTGGCCCCTGCCGCTTTCAGGCCACGCTCCACACATAACTCCTTTTTACAACACAACTTATAACTCCACCCCCCGATCGCCTCTGTTTTTAACGGACACTTACAATGCGACATCTAATGTCGTATTATATAGGTATGAGCGACGTCAGATTAAGCATCGAGGACTTGGCGGCCGCGACGGGGATCAGCCGGCGGGCTGTGCGGTTTTACATCCAACGGGGGCTTCTGCGGCCACCGAACGGGCGGGGGCGGGGGCGTCATTACGACGCGGAGCATCTCGAACAGTTGAACCGCATCCTGCAACTACAGGCGGCGGGGCACTCACTGGAAGCCATCCGACGGATCCAGGGCGGAGCCGAGGCGTTGATCCCGCCGCCTGCTCCGTCGCACGAGGGCCGGCCGCCCCGGGCCCGGGCCCTGCTGACCGCCGGCCTGTGGAGCCGAGTGGGCCTCGCGGACGGGGTAGAGCTCCACGTCGACACAGCCAAGCACAACCTGGAGGCAGAGCAGTTACTGGCCATCCGGGAGGTAGTCCGGAATATCGTGATGGAAGAGGTGTGGCAAACGCGGCGCAGCGACGACGGCGCCGGTGGATGAAGGAGAGTGAACTCGATGGAAGGTATCGCAATCCACACCAGGAACCAAGCCGATCAGATCGCCCTGCGCGGCGTGCGCGTGCGATCGCAACTAGTCGCCCTGGGCCAGCTCACGACGGTCGAGCAGACCTTCGTCAACCTGGAAGACCGCGCGGTCGAGGCGGTCTACACCTTTCCCCTGCCGGCGCATGCGGCCGTCCGGCACTTCGAGGTCATCACGGGAGACCGAGTGCTGACAGGCCGAGTGGAGGAACGCAGCAAGGCAGAGGATCTTTATGACGAGGCCATCTCAGACGGCCACGGAGCGTTCCTGTTCGAACAGCACCGTCCGGACGTTTTCACGGTCAATGTGGGCAACATCAAGCCCAAGCAGGCTGTCACCATCCGGATCGAGTACGTCGCCGAGCTGGAGGTCACCGACTCATCCATCCGCCTGGCGTTTCCGACTACAGTCGCCCCAAGATACGTGACGGCCACCGGCCAGGACCCGCTGCAGGCTGTGATCGAGGGCGACCAGGTCAACCCCCCGCACGTGCTGCACGTGCCCTACGGCCTGTCGTTTGAGACCGACGTTCGGCTCGGGCTGCCGGTTCGTTCGATCGAGTGCACCAGCCACCAGGCCCAGGTGGACCTGCGGGAGGACGGGACCGGAATCGTCCGGTTGGCCGAAGGCGTGATTGTGATGGATCGCGACATCGTACTGAACATCGCGCTGGGCAAAGAGCCGAAGCCGCGTGCCCTGGCGGGGCAGGGCCCCAACAGCGAGACCTTCGTGGCCGTCACCATCCAGCCGGAATTCGAGGAAGGCCCAACGACGGCCGAGCCGCAGGAGATCGTTTTCGTTCTCGACTGCTCCGGTTCGATGGATGGGGACTCCCTTATCCAGGCGAAGAAGGCTCTGGAGTTGTGCCTGCGCAGCTTGTCGGAGGGCGACGCATTCAACATCTGCCGGTTCGGTTCGACCTACGAGTTCATGAGCCCTGAGCCGCTCACCTACTCCGCGGCCAGCCTCGAACGGGCGGTCAAATACGTGCGCCGCATCGGCGCTGATCTTGGCGGCACCGAGATTCATTCACCGCTTGAGGCTGTCCTGCGGTCGCCGACCGTTTATCCGCGGCCCCGGCAGATCGTCCTGCTCACCGACGGGCAGGTCTCCAACGAGAACGCGATCATCGACCTGGCCCGCCGGCATCGCCACCAGAACCGGATTTTCACGTTCGGAATCGGCTTCGCTGCCAGCGCCCACCTGGTACACAGGGTGGCCAATGCCGCCGGCGGGGCTGCGGAGTTCGTCTCGGAGGGCGAGCGGATCGAGGACAAGGTGCTGCGGACATTCAGCCGGCTCGCCAGCCCGATGGCCGAGAGCGTCGAAATCGACTGGGGCCCGGCCGAGGTGCAGAACGCAACGCCGAATCTGCCTGCGGTCTTTGAGGGCGATTCGTTGGTGGTCCGTGGCCGGGTAGTGGGCGCGATGCCTACCAGTTGCACGGTTCGTGTGAAAACCCAGAAAGAGACAGCTGAGTGGCAGGTAGAGATCCCGACACCCGCCCCCGAAAACAGCCTGCTGGCCACCCTGTGGGCCCGGCAGCGGATCGAGTACCTTGAGGCGGGCGACGTTTCACCGGAGACCTCCGCGCGCAACCGGCGCCGGGACCAGAAGCAACTCGTCAAATTGTCGAAGGACTTCGGGCTTCTCTGCTCCGAGACATCCTTCGTGGCCATTGAGCACCGTTCCCTGGAGGATCGCAACGAAGGCCGCCCCGAGTTCCGCCGTGTTCCGGTGCAGCTGGCCTGCGGCTGGCGTGTTCCGGTGCAGCTGGCCTGCGGCTGGCACGGAATCGGGCATGAGTGCCGCGCGCCGCATCCTGTGGAGTACGCGTCGGATGCATCTGATGTCTACATGGAATTCGCACCAGTCGCGCGTCCTGGTTTCCGCGCGATACGGCAAAGGAAAGCCTTCGAGTGGAACAGGAACAGACCGGCCAGCAGAGACGTCCTTCATGTGCCGCTTGCAGAAGATGAGGCACGATCTGCCGCCGTGAATCCACTTTGTGACCTGCTCGCCCTTCAACAGGCGGAGGGATGGTTTCGCTTTCCGAAGCGCCGTAGCGCCTACGTGATGCGGCTCAACCTACTGTGGAAGGATTTGCTCGGCATTGTGGAGAAGGTAATGCCGTCGCCGATTGCGAACTTGCCAAAGACGGCCCGGGTCCAAATCACGAACACGGTGGTTGCATTGTGCATTCTGCACGCTGTGTTCGCCAGCCAGCAGCCCTTGTGGCGGCGTGCCGCCAAGAAGAGCGTGCACTACCTCGCGAACACACTCAGTGTGACAAAGGAACAGGTGATGGAGTGGATCAGAACCATTAATCGAGAGCTGGAGACCGTTAAGAAAGCCGACAACGCGTGACTTGGCGTCGCTCTGAGATTGTCACCGGGCGGGCAGAACCGGCCAGGAGTGAGCGGGTGAAAATCGGTCATCTTGAGGAGTGGGCGAGTTGCCCTGATGGCTTGCTTCGCCCCGCGGCGAAGATATCGCCTCGCTACTGCCAGCCGTCTGGAAGGCCGGGCAACTCGCCCGCACCGCCCCCTGATCCATGATTCCCTTCAACCTTCCCCGTTCACACGCTTCGAGCCGATTATCCCCGTGCAAACGACCTGATGCTTGCGATGCAGCTGCTGCAACTGGATTCGCTTCACCTCCGGGTGGAGCTGAAGGGCCTCGACACCTTCCCTGTTGACGCGGCCCCAGAAGCCGGCCCCACCACGATCTCGCGAGGAAAGCCAGAATTGACCGGCGGTGACGCCGGCAAGCACTCGATCCTGTAGTTTTCTGGCCGCCTGCTCGCGTTGGTCGAGTCGATCGCCCAGTTCGAACGGCGTGTCCGCTAATGGCGGGAGCAAGTCGGCACCGTGCAAGCTGACCGCCACACGTACACGGTCGCTGATGACAAGAGCACGGTAGACGTCCGGGTCGACTCTGCCTTCGGCTACGCCAGGCTCGTTTGCGGCGTCTGCCGACCCGGCCGGGGGAAGGTCGTTCTTGTAGATCGTCTTTTCCTCTTTCGGCAACGGTTTGCCATCCAAGCGGACCGCGACCACGTCCGAATCCGTTGACAGGTTGTCCAGACCCTCTTTCGTGACGTAGCCCACAAGCCCGGCAGACAACCGAAAGAGCTGCCGCACGTGGAGTTCGGATGCGTTCCGCCTGGCAAGCACGCGTTCCTGGGCCGCCTTGTCCTTGAACCGGAGCTCCACATACACGGTCCCTTCATGCTGCACCCCAAACAGCGCCTGAACGGCTTCGACGCTGTTCTTCTTCTTCAGATCTTCGATCGTGCGGTTCAAGCGTTCGAGCGTGGGGTAAACATCGGGGTGGACAACTCCGGCCCACGTGTGCGGAGCCAGGCCCAACTGCTCCCTCCGCTCGGGCGAGACCGTTTCTCGCATCTTCTGCGGATCATTGGGATCCGGAACACTTGGGCACAACCGCGGGTCGTCGGGATCCGCAGCGGAGACACTCTGCGCCGCTGGAACCAGACCCCATATGACTGCACACACGATCAACCGAAGACGAGCATCTCTGGCGTCCATCGCGCATCTCCTTCTCATGTTCTTCTTGCCGGAATCGCTCGATTTCCTACTTCCGGCCAATACAGAATCGGCTGCTCCCGACTCAGTCTTAGACGCCTCCCGTTCGTCCATGTTCCCGGGGACCGGGTTCCTCTGTGACGGTCCAGGCCGACGCAGTGGGCCGCCGTGTCGAGAAATGGCACTAGCGATGACAGGCCGGTTTCGGTGCGCAAGTTCCCCTTCCAGAAAACGCAACGGGGGAATTTACGGCTCAGGGAAGCGCCGGCGCGGAATCGCGGCGAAAAGCAGCTCCGCCCGCTCGGGCGGTCCTGGGTTATGTCGCACCACCTGCCGAACCCGGCTCGGATGTCAGTATGCGTGATGTTCCGTTGGGTCCACGCCGGACGGACGGACCGGCTCGCCGCGCGGGAACTCCTGGTCCTGCCCAGGCGACGGCAGCAGGTACTGGTGCTTGTACTGCTCGTTCACTCTGCGGTGGCGGGTGGCCAGGCGCCGGTCACGCTCGATCAGAAAACCCGCCGGCAGCATGCTGAGCCGCACGGGGCCCAGTCGCCCGCTGTTGCGCTTGCTGACATACTCGATGTTGACGTGTGCCAACGCGGACTCCATCTCCCGCTCCAGTGCCGCCATCTCGTCGGCCGACGCATCCAGGGGCTCGACATACAGCCGGTAATACGGCGGGTCCGCCCATTGGGGCGCCAGCACAAACAGGCCCGGTTCGATCCCCAGCGACATGCACGCCCGCTCGACGGCCAGCACCACCTGGCTCTCCGAAAGTTTCTCGCCGGTCAGCGAGCTGATATGCGCCCCTTTGTTCAGGAATTCGATGATGGGGGCCTGCCCGCAGAACCCGTGCACGCGCACCACGTCCGCAATGTCGTACCGGTAGAATCCCGCCGAGGTCGTCAGCAGAATGTAGTAGTCCTGCCCCACCGCCAGATCCTGCGACAGCAACACCGTCGGCTGCGACGATTCATACTCCGACACGGGGATGAACTCGAAGAAGCTGTTCGTCACGTCCAGCATCCCGCACGGCGTGCCGTCCTCCAGCGGAATGGACATCCGCCCTTCGCTGGCCAGCAGGCCGACATCCCGCACCGGCGTACTCCCGAAAAACTCCGGAAAGTCACGCAGGTACAGCCCCATCGTGCCCCCCGTCCAGTTCGCGACGAACCCCAGCTCCCACATGTCTTTGGGCAGCAGTCGACCCGTCCGCCGAACGATCTCCTCCAGCGCCCTGGCCCGCTGGGGCCGGGCCGCCAGCCGCGGCGCCAGCTCCGCCCGCACGTCCGGCGGAACCTCCAGCCGGGCGTCCAGCGTTCCGTCATGCACGTCGCGGATGATCTGCTCTTTGCACGAATCGCCCGTCCGGGCCAGCTTGAGCTGCGTGGCCGGATTGGCCGTGATCATGAACCCCACGTTCACCGCCGCGCCCAGTCGCATGATCGTGTAGTACCGGGCGGCCGCATCCTCGATCCGCGCGACGCCGGGCGGGCTCGCGTAGTATTTCCGCACGATTCCTTTCTGCATCGCGGCCATCAGCCCGGTGATCGCCCCGCACGGCACACCCGACGGCGCGATCTCCTCATCCATCCGCGAGGTGACCTGAACGATCGGCTTCAGAATCGCCCGCGGATGGTCCGACAGGGCTTTCACGCCAAACGCATTCCAGCCCCGGCGGTATTCTTTGAGGAACGCCCCGGTTACCGGCACGTACTTGGGCCGGTCCGTCGTGCCACTGCTCATCGCGAACATGTGGACCGTCTGCTTCGGGCCGAACAGGGCACTCAGTTCGCCGTTGCGGACACGCTCCACGTAGGGCGACAGGTCGTCATATCGAAGCACGGGAACCCGCTCGACGAAATCGGCATATGTGCGGATGGCGCCGAACCGATGCTCCCGCCCGAAGTCGCTCTCGGCGTTTCGGCGCAGCTTGCTCATCAGTACCCGCATCTGCGTCCGCGCGGCCGAGCGCGTCGAACGAAGAAGCCCCCGCAACACGTGCCTTGCGTGTGCTTTCGCCACCGTCGCCAGCAGGTAGTCGATCATGGTTCGTACTCGCTGCCCGAAACGCCCGCCTCGTCCGGCCCTGTCTCCCGCGGAGCAACGCCGCAGAGCGCGTTCAGCTCCGCAATCAGTCCCCGGCCGACTCGTCGGCCTGCCAGGACGGTGTCGCCGGATCCGTATCGGGCACACCCAGCTCCCGCAGTGCCATCTGGGCAGCCTTCTGCTCGGCCTCTTTCTTGCTGGGGCCCCACGCACTGGGGAATGTCCGCCCGTTGATGGTTACGCACACCTCGAAGCACTTGCTGTGGTCCGGCCCCTGCTCGTCGAGGGATTCATAATGCGGCGTGGCCGCCAGATGCTTCTGGGCGTACTGCTGCAATTGCGATTTGAAATTGCTCTGGTGCGCGGATGCGGCCGCCTCCTGGATATGGGGGCCGAAGTGCTCCAGGATGAACGCCCTGGCCCGCTCGAAGCCCCCGTCCAGGTACATGGCCGCCACGAACGATTCCAGGACCGCCGCCCGCAGGGATCCCGGGACTCCGTTGGCCTCCGACATGCCTTTGCCCATTCGGAGAAGGTCCGTAAGTCCAACTTTATCAGAGACTTGCGCGCACACTTTCCGCGACACTACCGTGGATTTGATCTTCGTCAGATCACCCTCCAGCCACTCGGGAAACTGCTGATACAGAGCCTCGCAGATGATCAGGCCCAGGACGGCGTCGCCCAGGAACTCCATGCGTTCATTGCTCTCCAGACGGGTGTTGGCCACGGAGGCGTGCGTCAGGGCGGCAACATACAGCTCCGGGTTGCGAATGGCATACCCGGCCACCGCTCCCGCCCGTGCGAGAGACTCAGAGATCGTCACGATTTGTCCTTCACAGGCTTGTGGCGAAGAACGCGACCGCAGCGGGCAGGCGCCCCCTTCGTCAAAAGCCGGTTTTTCGGGCCGATCCGGCGTGCTCCGGCATACGGACCGGGCGGCCATCGGCCTGGATACCCAGATTATAGCTATCGGCCAAATCGTGGTACAGGTCGACCGGATCGTGCCGCCGGCCGCTCGCCCGGCCCCGGCCCGAACGGGTTCCGGGGGGTTGCCACACGGATTCGGCGGCGGTACACTGGCCGGTCTTTGGTGGGACCGACCCGCCGGTACCCCGCCGCCGGGAGTGCGGGCAGAGAGGCGGTCATTCGGCGTCTGCGTTGAGGTGCGTTATGCATTACCCGAGGCGAATCAGCAAGATCAAACGGGCGCGCAAGCAAGGTTTCCGGGCCCGCATGCGGACTGCCAGCGGCCGTAAGATCATCAACCGCAAGCGCCGCGCCGGTCGCTATCGAATCAACATCGTCTGAGCCGTGCCGAAACGCGGGCGCCAGAAGTCGGGCGCATCGTCCGCCACCTTCGAGGGACTCCCGATCGTCTCCCCGCAGAACCACGATCCGCAAGGGGCGTTGCCGGGTGAATCCGGGCTTGCGTGTCTGGCGTTCTACGCCTTTGCCGCCGCGGCCACGTCTTTCGCCCGGTTCGTGGCCTCCCACGTGAAATCCGCGTCCGTGCGTCCGAAATGTCCGTGGATCGCCGTCTTGCGGTAAATCGGGCGCAACAGGTTCAGGTACTGGATGATACGGCCGGGAGTCAGGGGGACGACTTCCCTTACGGCCTTCTGCAATGCCGTGTCGGGCACCCGGCCCGAGCCGAACGTGCTGACCAGCACGCTGACCGGCTCGGCCACGCCGATGGCGTACGCCAGTTGAACCTCGCATTCCTCCGCCAGTTCGGCCGCCACGATGTTCTTGGCGATGTGCCGGGCCATGTAGGCCGCCGAGCGGTCCACCTTCGAGGGATCCTTCCCGGAAAACGCGCCGCCACCGTGCCGTCCCCGCCCGCCGTAGGTGTCCACGATGATCTTCCGACCGGTCAGCCCGCTGTCGCCGTGCGGACCGCCGATGACAAAACGCCCCGTCGGGTTGATGTGGAACGTGATCTGATCGGACCAGAGCCCGGGCGCTTCCTGCTCGACAACCGGCCGCAGAATCTTTTCGATGATCTCGCGACAGGCGTCTTGGGATATGTTCTGCGTCCGGGGATCGACAGCCGCTTCCGTGTGCTGCGTGGAGAACACGATCGTGTCAATCGCCTTGGGCATGCGGCCTTCGTAGAGCACGGTGACCTGGGATTTGGCATCCGGGCGCAGCCACGGAATACCGTTGCTCTGGCGAACCTGGGCGTGACGTTCCATCAGGCGATGGGACAGGTGGATCGACATGGGCATCAGGACCGCCGTCTCGTTGCAGGCATAGCCGAACATCAGGCCCTGGTCACCCGCGCCCTGCTCGGCGTTCGGACCCGGCCCTTTCGTCACGCCCTGGCTGATGTCGGGGGACTGCCCATGCAGGGCCCGGAGGACCGCGCAACTGTGGTGGTCGAACCCGGTGGCCGAATCGTCATATCCGATCGAGGCAATGGTCTTGCGGATTGTGTCCTCCGCACGCCCCAGCGCGCATTCGGCCTGCGTGTTGTGGACCGTCACCTCGCCGGCCACGACCACCAGGCCGGTGGTGACCATCGTTTCGATGGCCGCTCGCGCTCGGGGATCGTGTTCCAGAAGGCTATCCAGCAGGGCGTCGGAAACCTGGTCTGCGACTTTGTCGGGGTGTCCCATGGACACGGATTCGGACGTGAAGAGATACTGCTCGCCTGCCGACTTTTCACTCATGCCAGCCTCCGGGCGCGGACGGACGGAATTTGCGATGGTCAATGCTGCAACTCCTGCTTCAACAGGCCCGATGGCCGAGTGTCCAACCCCCGGCCGGGGAATCATCATAGGTGGCCGCCGCGCGACTGGCAACCGCTCCGCCAGGATCCCCTGCGGCGCAGAACGGTGTGGGGTTCCCCGTCATCTGTTCACGCCACCGAAGCTCGCCTTGGATTCCGACGACCCAGGTACCCGCGCCATCGGGCACCGAGGCAGCAATCGCAGCCCTCGCCGACTTCTCGACCACCCATGACGCACCTGGTGCAACCGGCATGCGTTACCATTATTGGTTTTCCCTGGTTGATCGGTTGTTCGAGACGCTCCAGTCTTCTGTCGTTCTTGCGGAAGTCCGCGCGATGACGGCTCGCTCACCTTTGAAAAGGATGCCTCGGGAGAGGGAAAAACAGGAGAACACAGAATACCATTGCCGTGACATTGTCGGGAGCAGTCTGGCGTCGATTGAAGCGCGGACGGAGTGGGGTGGGTCCATCGTGGCGTTCCGCCCGCGGGACAACACGCGGAGCAGCCTCTGGATCGACTGAGGGCAGCGAACGCGGCCGATCGCCCTCGAAGTCGTCAACGGTGCCGGAGCGGGACGAGAGGCCGCAGATTCGACAGGAATGGAACGAGTGCAGCCCGCCCGGCCGTCCGGAAGCGCGGCGGAAGTCATTCCACCGGCTTCCGGACTCCGGGCGCACATGAAACCCCGTGTGGGAAGCCGTCTCCGCTGAAGCGAAGCCGCAGGAGGGCATTCCCGTCGAGCGGCCGTCCCCGCAACTGTTGCGATCCGCCGATGCGCGAACAACTCAGGCCCGGACTCAAACGCCCGGACGGAGCGTAAAGAACCGATCCCCGCCCGCGCCCATCCGAGTCCCGAACCCGGTTGGCCGCGTCGCGTTGTTACGCCCTCCGGCGCCGCGAGCACAGCCCGAGCGCCAGCAGCGACAGCAGGCCGAACGTGGCCGGCTCCGGAATGGCGGCAGGCGCCCAGGTGGCGCCGGTCGCCCGCTTGGTGGAGTCCGCCAGCGGCACGTAGATCGGCGCGTCGTAGGTGCCCGAAATCGGGTTGTACGGGTAGATACTGATCCGGCTCGCCTCCGGCTCATGCTCGGTCAGCCAGTACTTGCCGCCGCCGATCGCCAGACCGTCAATCCTCGTCCGGCCGGCCGGGAAGTCGGCAACGCGGGTCATGGTGCCGTCGCCCAGCGCGTCGATGCTGTACAGGCCGGGCGTGTACGGGTGACCCGAGGGGGTGGTGTCCACCGAGTTCACGGCGTAGAAGAGCCCGTCCGCCGCGTTGAAGTCCAGCCCGCCGAGGTTCAGCAGCCCGCTGGAGCTCTCGGTCGATGTGGGATCGAGCCAGACCGGCGTCATCACGCAGTGCGGCGGGGTCGCGCCGTCGTGCGTCGTCGCGATCTCGTAGATTCCGCGCTTGAAGATCGTGCTGCCATACGACGTGGCGCCGTACAGATGCCCGTTGGCGAACGCCAGGCCGTCCACGCCGGTCGCGGCGAACGATACGTAGTCATTCGTGCGGTACATGCCGGCGATCAGCGTGGGCGGCGTATCGATGTTTCCGAACTCCCAGTAGTTCAGCCGGGCGGCATCATTCGAGTAGAGGCGCCCGGTGGCCGAGTCCGCGGCAAGACCGTTGATCTTCTTCTGGGCCGCCGAGTTCCACAGCGTCGTCACCTGCAGGGTGTTGACGTCGAGGTACATCGCGCAGGCGTTCGAAGTGGATGTCGTCGTGCTTCCAAAGACCAGTTGCGCCGGTGCGCGCGACACACAAACCGCCAGCAACACGCCGGCTCCAAGGCTGCACATTCTGAGACTACACACGTGACAACTCCTCCTTTCCACACTCGGGGATGGTCAGCGGGCGATCGGGCGGCAATTCCGCCTTCCCCTGGCCACGAGGAACGACTTTCCGGCCTCCTGCGCTCGATCGCAGGATCACCCGCGATCACCGACCAGAGACAAATGCCCCTTCTCAATCACAATTCCCCATACAACCCGGCCCGACTCCGCTGTCGGGCCGTACGGTGCCATTGTACCGGGTTTCGATCGAAAGCGGGCCTGTTTTCCGGAACTTTTTCCGTGGCGGGTCGGATTCCATGACTCGGATCGGCGGATGCCCCGCGTTCGACGATGCCGATGGCGATTCGTCGATATCCGCCCGCCCTGCCGACGTCACCCAACCGCGTCGTCCGATAAAAGCCTTATGAAGGGGAGCCTACAAGGGAAACCTGCCCCCGGTTGGTTGCCGGGGAGCGTGCAGATAAGGGAAATGACCGTGATGCCGACGCGCGCGTCGTGTCCCTCCGGCCTTCCCCCGCAGCTTCCCGCCAGCTTCCTGCCAGCTTCCCGCCAGCTTCCCGCCAGCTTCCCGCCGGGCCGGGCCCGGCAGGCGCTGCTGGCGGTGACCACCCGATCCCGCGCCGACTTGTATTCCATCCGCCTGACCTCGCCGCCAGCAGCATTGCGGTCGACTGCATTCGAGCCTACGCAACCTGAACCACGGTTCTTGTCAGCCCGCTTGCCGGATCCCAGAAGACGTAAGACGACGCATCATCGTGGAAGGCGCTGCAACCGCAGCTTGATTGTCCAAACCGGGGCCGGCTTCAGCCGGCCAGTCAGTGCCCCCGGCTTGAGCCGGGGGAAGAATCCAGCTCCTCTCATTTACTCTCTCAGGTCTTTGTCGCAGCCGGCGCCAGCCGGGCTTCTCTCGATCCACGAAGACCGCCCAAAGACTCGAACCGGCCCCGTTCACCTACCTGCGCGACGCCATCTACTTCTGCTTCCAACGACACCCCGCTCCTTTGCTCTTGCCCATCAGGGTGTGAACGGTTACGTTCACTGGCCATCGGCTTTGGCTCCTGCTTTCAGTTCGTCCTTCATCTTCTTCAATGCCCAGGAGGCAAAGCCCTGAACCGACTCGCGAGAGATATTGCCCTTCTCCTCGTAGCGATGCTTCGAGAACCACTCGTTGGAAAACTGCTCGACAATGGCCGACGCCTCCCGGCAGTGCGTCGAGAGCGCCTGCTCGAACTGTGCCATCTGGTTCGTGGTCGGAAATCGCTGGCCCGCCCCCAGGTTGGTCGCCAGCGTCTGGCTCAAGAAGTAGTTCATGCACTCGTTGGTCAATCGCGAGTAGAACTCGCGCGATAGGTGCCCGAACTCGTTGGGCTTTCGGAATTCGGCAAGGGCCTGCTGGGTGTCATTTGCCTGCATGTTGAAAAGGGACTGCTGGCGCAGCTTCGGTTCCATGCGCTGGATCACGGCATCCACGAGAGCGCGTTGGGCCAGTTCGCCCAG
>JBPOIK010000133.1:0-32980 GCA_052034525.1 Planctomycetota bacterium | reverse complement strand
GTGACGATTCCGGTGGGAGCCGACAACTATTTCGACCCCGATCCGCAGGACCGCGGCCAGCCGACGGTGTTCGAGCCGGGAATACACTCCGAGGTTTTTGAGATCGAATTCGACGGCACCGATCTGAATTGGGTGCTGACCAGTCCCAACGGGATTTCGGAGACGGCAACGGCCAACAACGAATCGCCGCCGTGCGAGGAGGTTGGAGGGGCCTGCTGTCTGCCGAACGGGATCTGCGAAGTCCTGCTCCAGGACGAGTGCGGTGCGGCCCATGGCGATTACCACGGAAACGGGACTCTGTGTGAGCAAGTGCAGTGCGCCAAATGCGCCTGCGGTCCGGATATTTCGGTTCCCTGCACGAGCCCGGCCGGCGCAGTGGTGACATTCGACACTCCGATCCTGGAGGGGTGTGAGATCATCTGCTACGAGCCGGAGTGCGACGAGGACGAGGACTGCCCGGATGACGGGCTGTTCTGCACGGGCACCGCCATCTGCGTGAACCACACGTGTCAGGAAAGCGGCAACCCCTGTCCGGAGGGATACGAATGTGTGGAGGACCTCAGAGGCGAATGCATCCCCCTGATGCAGGACGAGTGTCAGACGGATGAAGACTGCCCGGGTGGCGAGTGCATCTGTCCGGCGCATTCGGACAAGGCTTACGGTTGCTACTGCTACTACACGGTGGGTAAGGGGGACGAGGCGCGTTCGGCGACGCAAGACGGGGAATGCAACGTCGTGTGCGACCCCCCCTCGGGGTCTCAATTCCCGCGGGGCACCACTACGGTCACCTGCTGGGTAGACACCAACCCGCAGAGCGCGTGCACCTTTGAGGTCACGGTGACCGGTTCCTGCCAGACGCCTCCGCCCCCGCCTCCGCCTCCGCCGCCCGGCTGCGTGGATACGGACGGGGACGGGATCTGCGATTCGGACGACAACTGCCCGACGGTCCCCAATCCGGACCAGGCGGACACCGATGGTGACGGCGTTGGCGACGCCTGCGACAACTGCCCGACGGTCCCCAATCCGGATCAGGCGGATACCGATGGTGACGGCGTTGGCGACGCCTGCGACAACTGCCCGACGGTCGCCAATCCGGATCAGGCGGACACCGACGATGACGGCGTCGGCGACGCCTGCGACAACTGTCCGACGGTCGCCAATCCGGACCAGGCGGATACCGATGGTGATGGCGTTGGAGATGCCTGTACCGAGGAATCGCCGGGGCAGCCCGTCTGCGTGGGAGACCAGCAGTGCGATGACGAAGACCTGTGTACGATCGACCGCTGCGTGGAGGGCGAGTGCATCCACACGCCCGTGGTCTGCGAAGGCAACGCCACCTGCGATCCCGCGACCGGCGTGTGCGTGGCGGAGGAGACGCCGGGACAGCCGATTCCCGGCGCCGGTCGCCGATCGCCCTGCGGCCTGTACAACGGAGTCGCCCTGGTGCTCCTGCCGCTGAGCCTGCTGGCCTGGATGGGCCTGCGCAGCATGGCTCGCCGGAGGCGATAAAAACCGTCCAGGCGCCGACCGCCCGGGGGTTTGCCCGGGCGGTCGGACGAACGGTTGAACGCACGGACAAAAGGCGATACTCTTGAAACCGATACCGAGGTTTCGGAGGTTCTCCCAAGCAGAACCGACTTTGTTCGATCAGAGCGGAAACCGGACGGCCCGGTGGAAAGGATGAGCGAAGATGAACTCGATGAAGCGGCGCATTCTGCGGGCCCTGGCGGCACTGGTCGTCGGCTCCGCGATGCTCATGATCGGCGACTGCAACGTGCAGTATCCCCCGTCGGACACGGACACGATAGTAGGCGTGGCCATTTCCCCGGGTGGGGGCGTATCCAACAACCCGTGAGCACCGCAGACAGCCACGGATAGACGAACCGGACTGGAACCTCAGCCGGGCGCGCGGACCGCATTAGGAGGTCCGGGCGCCCGGCTCTTTCCCTACCCGACTCCTTATCGGCCGCTGCCGGCGGGGTGCGGCAACCCCAGCTTTGCCATCACCATCTGGAGGTCTTGCCAGACCTTTGCCTTTTCCCCTGGAGAGCGAAGCAGGTACGCGGGGTGGTAAGTCGGCATGAGAGGGATCGAGTCTCCGGAGAGGGCCGTGCCGGACAGGTAGCAGTCATGAAACCGCCCGCGCAGCCGACCGATGGTTTCGCCCGTCTGCAGAAGCGTCTGCGCGGCCGGAGCCCCCAAGGCCACGATCACTTGCGGCGCGATCACCCGGAGCTGCTCGACCAGATACGGGAGGCAGGCGGCCACTTCGTCCGGCGCCGGCGTCCGGTTGCCCGGCGGTCGGCACTTGAGAACGTTGCAGATGTAGACCTGCTGGCGCGTCAGGCCCATGGCGGCGATCATGCGGGTGAGCAACTGGCCGGCCGGGCCGACAAACGCCTCGCCCTGCTGGTCTTCCTCCGCGCCCGGGGCCTCGCCGACAAAAACCAGTCGGGCCGTCGGATCCCCCTGGCCGAAGACGGTGTTCTTCCGCGTGGTGGCGAGTCCGCACTTCGTGCAGTTCTTCACGCTCTGCTCGTCCAGCGCTTTCAACGCGGCGGCTCTTTCCGCGCGAACGGCCGGATCCACGGCCGGCACGGTGGGCCCGCTGACCGGCGCGGACCCGGCGGGGGACCGTCCGGACCTGGCCGGGAGCGCCCGTTGTGGGATCGGCACCGCAGACACGCCAAACAGGGCGTCCGTGCGAAGGAACTGCCTGAGGGCCTGGCGGACCTCGGTTGTCTGCTCAGACACGCGGTTTCTCCATGCCGGATTCGGCGGTCCGGGGACTGCCGAGCGTATTCATTCTATCACGGTCCGCGGGACTGTCACCGGCGGAGGCCGATCCGGATTCGCGGGGTGAAACCGGCCGCAATCGACGGTAGGATCGCCCACGATGGCCGGATTCGAGGAACTGCACGTTCGACTGCCGGATGGATACGAGGCGTACGCGCGGTACTGGGCGGCCGAGCGGACCGCAGGCAGCGTGCTGTATCTGCACGGCATCCAGTCGCATTGCGGGTGGTATGAGGCGTCGGCCGAGCGGCTGCGGCAGGCCGGGTTCTCGGTGCTTCAGCCCGATCGACGGGGCTCCGGCCGCAACGAGCAGGACCGCGGACACGCGGACGACCCCGGACAATTGCTGGACGACGCTTTCGCCTGCGCGGACGAACTCGCGCGGCGGTCGGGCGTTCGGCGGCATCATTTGCTCGGGGTGAGCTGGGGCGGCAAGCTCGCCGCCGCCATGTATGTGACGCGACCGGAGCCGATTGCCAGCCTCACCCTGATCACCCCGGGCCTGTTTCCCATCGTGGACGTGACGCCCCTGGACAAGCTGCGTATCGGCTGGGCCATGCTGTCCGACCCTCACCGCCGGTTCGCCATTCCACTGAACGACCCGGAACTGTTCACCGACGACTCCGCGTGGATCGAGTGGCTTGAAAACGACGCGCTTCAGCTTCATCAGGCCACGGCCGGTTTCTTCCTCGCGTCGCGGCGGATGGATCGGACGGCCCGGCGGCTCGGTGTCGCTCCGCCGGTCCCGCTGCACGTTCTGCTGGCCGAGGACGAGCGGATCATTGACAATGCGGCCACTCGCCGGTTTCTGCGTGAGTTCGCCTGGCCGACGGTGCAGATAACAACCTATCAGGGGGCGCGGCACACTCTGGAATTCGCGGCCGGCCGCGAACGCTACCTGGATGACCTGGTGAACTGGCTGCGCGGGTTGTAGGGTCCGGATGATGCGGGGCCCGGTGCGATCAGATCTTCGTCCCGAGCACCCGTACGCCCAGCGCCAGCATGAACACGCCCAGGCCGATGCACAACCAGACCGGCCAGCCGAACGTGGTGCAGAGCAGATTGCCGGCCAGGACGGCAACGGCACACGCGCTCAGCGCGTAAGGGGCCTGGGTCCAGACGTGCTCTTCCAGGCTGCATCCGCTGGCCGCAGCGGAGAGCACCGTCGTGTCGCTGATCGGCGAGCAGTGATCCCCGAAAATGGCTCCGCCCAGCACCGCGCCCACCGAGGCATAGAACACGCGGTGGGCTTCGTCCACAGGCAGGTCGCCCACCAGTCGCCCCGAGACCTCCACCGCCACGGGGCACAGAATGGCCATGGTGCCCCACGAGGTGCCGGTCGCCAGCGAGACGCCGGCGGCGGCGAGGAAGATCAGCAACGGGAGCCAGGCCAGCGTTGCACTTGACCCCTTGAGAAGCTCGGTGGCCACCGCCCCCAGACGCAGGTCCGACGTGGATGACGAGAGGGCCCACGCCAGCACCAGCACCACGACGGCCGGGAACATCCGCGCCATGCCTTCGAGCGTGGCCTGCATCGTCTGGGACAGGGTTGCGGCGCGAGTGAGGATTCCCAGCAGCACGGCTGCGATCAGCGATGCGATTGCCGCGTAGAGGATGGAGCCGAACGCATCCGCGCCGGCCAGCACGGCTTGGGCCGTAAGGGGTTGCCCCGGCGGAACACTGCGGATGCCCGTCATCAGAATGATGATTATGGTGCCTGCCACCAGGATCAGGACGGGGATCGCCGCCAGCCACCCACGCCGGCGGCTCACGGCGGCCAGGGCCTCGGTCGGGACCGGGGTGCTCACCGCAGATCGCTCCGACGCGAGCATCGGTCCGAAATCCCGGCCCATGCCGGCCAGCAGTCCCACCAGCACCAGCGCGAAGATGGGATAGAAGCGATAGGGCACGCTTTGCAGGAACGCCTGATAGGCCGTCACGTGCGCAACGCACGCCGGCGCCCCCTGACGCGCCAACTCATCCAGCCCGCTCTGGATATACCCGATTTCCGTTCCGATCCAGGTGCCGATCAGGGCGATGGAGGCCACGGGGGCGGCGGTGGAATCCACGATGAACGCCAGCTTCGCCCGCGACAGCCGAAGGCGGTCGAACACCGGCCGAAGCGTCGGACCGATGATCATGCTGTTGGCATAATCGTCGAAGAAGACAATCAGGCCGGCCAGCCAGGCCACTATCTGGCTGGCCCGCCGACCCTGTGCCCGACCGGCCACCAGGCCCACCAGGGCGGCGGTCCCGCCGTGCGCGCCGATGACGCCGACCATCCCTCCGATCGTCAGAGTGAACACGATGATCTTGATGTGGATCGAGTCGGACATCGCCCCGACCACGTACGTTTCCACGGCCACCCGCACGGCCGCGACCAGGCCATTGGCCTCCCCGTACCGGGCGTCGATCGGCAGGCAGGGCAGCAACATGACAGCCGCCACCAGCACTCCCAGAGCCAGTGCGGGCAGAACCTGTGTTGTCACGATCGCCAGGCCGATCGCCACCAGGGCCGGGGTGAGCGTATACAGGCCGTAGAGCGTTTCAGGCGGTGTCCCGGCCGTGCCTTCCGCAATCAGCAGAGCGGTCCGGACGCAAAGCAGCGCCAAGGCGGCCAGTACGATCAGACGCGCACACCAGACCGCGATCCGCAGTGGAGAATGCTTGGTCGGCACGAGGTCCTCCGCCGTCGATGGCGTTTTTCGTCCGGTTCTTCCATCCGTTCAATGAATGTCAAATGGCGGGCGATTCATGTCAACGAAAAAACGGATCGCCCGGCACGGTCCCGACGCTCGGTTTACCTCTCCATTCCAGCCAGCGATCGGCCCGGGCTTGCCAGGCGGGATCCGGACACAGACTCTTGAAGGTCAACAGGCCCTGACGTGCGACGGCCGGCTGGCCCTGATCCAGCAGCAACAGTGCGGCCAGGAAGATGGCGTACGGGTCTTCCGCGTGCTCGGCGGAGTACTCTTTCAGGGCGGCCAGCAGGTTTTCGGAGACGTCCGGCGGGTTTCGCTGCGGATCCGCGATGATCCGCTCGACCTGCATCAGGGCGTGTTCCGGCCGACCGCGTCGCAGCTCCACCAGCGCCAGCGTGGCCCGGGCGCCGTCATACTCGGAAACCCAGGTGAGCATGGATTCCAGACGATTCGCGGCGGCGTCCAGGCGGCCTTGATCCATGTCGATTTCGGCCAGCCCGCGGTTGGCGGTCAGATCATACGGGTTGTTCTGAAGCGCCTGCTGGAACAGGGTCCGGGCCTCTTCGTACTGCTTGTCGGCCAGCAGCAGGGCACCGGCGGCAATCAGGGAAGGGTTGTGGCGGGGTTCCGCTTCCGCGGCCCGAACATACGCGCGCAGGGCGTCTTCCGGCCGGTTGGCCTGCTGATACAGCCCGGCCAGTCGAAACAGGCCGATGGCGTCTTCGGGCGACCGTGCGACGGCGGCTTCCAGCCGGGCCAGTCCTTCCGAGATGCGACCCAAACGAAAGAGCGCCATGCCTTCCAGTTGGGCGGCGGACGTGGTTTCGGCGTCCGGATGCAGACGCTGTTCCGTTCGCGCCGCGTCCAGGCACTCCCGGAACTGGCCCGCCAGGAGATGCGCCTGGGCCAGATTCCGCCACACGCCCTCGGAGTCCGGGTGAGATTGTACTATCTGGCGGGCCCGAGCCACGCTCGTTCGATACGTCAGCGCGTAGCGCCAGCTTGTGACCAGCAGTGTCAGGCCGACGATGAGGCCCAGCGCCACGGCCGCCGCCTTTCCCGCAGGCGCGGCTTTGCGTTGCACCGCGCGCGCGGCGGCGGCCAGCAGAGCGGCGGCGGCCCAGCACAGCCCGATGCCGGGCAGGTAGAAGTAGCGTTCGGCCACCAGCACGTTTCGGGACGGAATGAGCGGGAGAGTCACGGCAATCGCAATCAGGAACCACGCCACACCCAAACCGACAAACCGCACGCGCCGCAGAAAAGTCAACACGATGGCGGCGGCCAGCACAAGGATGATCGCCGCAGGGATCAGGGCCGGGTCCGTCCATTGGGCCGGGTTGGGCATCGGATGCCAGGTGGCCAGGCCGCAGGGGACGATGAAACGGCTCAGGTACCACCCCAGGGCAAGGATCGTGCGGACGAAACGCGATCCCTCCAGTGTCTCCGCCCCGGCTTCCAGCAACCCCTGCGACAGGCCCAGGTTGACCCAGGCGAAGAACGCCGTGATCGCCGTCACCATCCCCCATACGATCCAGGCCCGCACGGCCGGCCGCCGGCGGCGCAGCAGCATGAGCAGCAGAAGGAGCACCGGCAGGTCCGGACGCACCTTCGACATCATCGCCAGGGCCGCACACAGCACGCAAGCCGCGGCGGTCGGCCAGCGGCCTCGGGACTGCCAGGCATCGGCTGCGACCAAGGCGGCCACGACGAACAGAGTCGACATGAGCATCATCCGGCCGTTGAGCCAGGCGACCGTCTCCACGTTCAGCGGATGAATCGCGAAGAGGATCGCTCCGAGAACGGGCGGCAACGCGCTGTGGGACCATCTGGCGATCAGCCACCAGACCAGAACGGCCGTTGCCGCGTGCAGCAGAACGTTGGTCAGGTGAAAGAGCCACACACCGGCCTGGGGTCCGGTGGCCTCGGCCCGCAGCCCCAGTCCGTGGACCATGGCGAAGTTCACGGCGAATGTCAGCAGGGGCACCGGCTGGTACAGATCGCGGTTCGCGTCGGGGCGGAAGAGCTTGACGGCGTGTGCCAGTGACGGGTGATTGATCAGAACGTGGTCCCGCACCAGCGTGATGTCGTCGCCCGATAGAAACTCCCCCCGCAGCGAGGGCAACCCCATCATCAGTGCCGTGACCGCCACGAGGGCCGGCGCCGCGGCGGTTTTCCACGGATACCGCCGTCCGGCGACAGGCGGCATCGAGGCAGATGGGGATGGTTTTTTCCGCTTCAATTGTCTGGCTCGTTCTCGCTCAGCACGGCCTCCACCAGGATGTCTGCGCCCTCGCGGATGCAATCGACGGCGGGCAGCCCGGTTTCCGACCGGATGCGGTCCACGGCCCGACGGTAGGACTCGTCGGTCATGCCATGGCAGTTCAGGGCGACAGCCGCCACACGGCCAACGTGCAGCGGGCGGAGCATGGCCTCGTGGAGCCGAATGGTCTCGGTCAGCGGGGGTAGCGGCACATCCGTGTTGCGAAACCGGATGCGCGACGGCGCATGGCACAAGATCATGCGGTCCGGCACCGCGCCATGAAGCAGCCCGGCCGTTACGGCGGAGTAGCTGGGATGCTGCAAGGCGCCCTGCCCCTCAACGACCACGACGTCGGCGTCGGCGTGTTCCAGCACCATCGCCTCCACCGCGCCGGATACGAAATCCGAAAGAACCGCATCCACCACAATCCCGCCGCCCGTGATCATGACGCCCGTCTGGCCGGTGGCCAGGAATTCGGCGCACAGCCCCCGGGCCCGCAAGGCGCGGGTCAGTTCTATGGCCGTCAGCCGCTTGCCCAGGTTGCAGTCCGTTCCAACGGTCAGGACGCGGCGGGCGCGGGTGGAGCGTGCCAGGGCGGTCCCGACCTTGTCCGGTTGCCGCACCGTTCGCACGTCCACGACACGCCGTTGGGCGCGGGCGGCGGCCGCACAGAACTCGGGATCATCGGCCAGCCGCGTGTGAAGCCCGTTGACGACGTGCATTCCAGCGGCCAGGCCGTCTAGAACATGCCGCCGCCAGGCGTCGGGGAACCGACCTCCCGGCAGGGTCGCGCCGATCACCAGATGATCCGGCCGATAAACCACGGCGTCCGGCACGCTGCCGACGATCGGAACGCCGCCGCCGCAACCCACCAGCGAGACGAGGTCGCCGCCGACGTGGTGGGAGTCGACCACGACCACAACCTCCTGTGGGCAGTGCCACAGAAGCCCCACCGCGGTTTTGGCCGTGAAAAGGTCCAGATACCCGTCTGTCAGAATACAGATGCGCCGCCGCGTACTCATACTGTTTCAGCCCGTGTCATCCAGCTCCTCTCGCCGTCCGGCACGCCCGACGGCGAATGGCCCGATTTTATCGAATCCGCGGCCCGACCGGCAGGGGTCTGCCCGTTGAAAAACGGCGGGAGGACCATGGCCTATCCTTTTGTCCGACAACCACTTTGAATCCTTCGCCCCCCTTGGTGAGCGTCTTGCCGCCGCTGGCGCCCGCCAAACGAACCCCGAACCTCGGCGCGCCCCGCTTGGATTGAGCCATCCGGCCGCCTAGAATGAGGCACCAGTCAATCGACAGTCGACCCTGTCTGTCCTCTGGTCTTGCGGGAGACGCTCGGAACATGAGTTCGTCGGACGGTGCGGTAGCGCAACACGGTATGGATATCCTGATGGAGATGGTCGCCGCGTCGGAACCCCTGTCGCGCACGGCGCTGCGAGCCCGCACGGCCTTGTCCACCGCGAAGCTGGAGGCGGGCCTGAAGATTCTCACCCGGGGTAAGGTAGTGTGTAAGGAGCGTGGTCCCCGGGGCCGATATCGGTTGGCGATGCCGGCGAGCGCCATTTCGATCGGCACCCTGGCGCGGTTGTTCCAACCGGCTTGCAGACGCCGACGAGCAGCCGACCCCGCGCACAACTCTCCGCTGGCCGGTCTCGATCCGCGGTTGACGCTCGCCGAGTTGCACGGCGCGGTGGGTGTGGCGGACAAAAGCATTTGTCCTTACTACGATGTGTGCGTGGCCCTGGGCGGTCCGGAAGGTCCGGTCATCCAGAGCCGTTGCCAGAGAGAACTGGCCTACGAGCGCCGGGCCGCCCGCTGACAGCATCCCCCAGACCCATTCGGTTCTGACTTTGTGTGCGGAGCCGCGCCGCGCGCCGGGCGGCGGGCCGGGTGTCCCGTGGGTCTCGGGAACCCCGCCCGCCGCGCTTACGGCAACGACGTATGGCCGCCGGTCGGATCAACCGCCCAGCAGCGAGAGGACGTTCTGCTGCTGTGCGTTGGCGATGGCCAGAATGCTGTTTCCGGCCTGGACCAGCACCTGAGCCCGGGTCAACTCGGTGGTTTCCGCGGCGAAATCCGTGTCGCGAATCACCGATTCCGACGAGGTCAGGTTCTCCGCCGTGATCTGCAACTGGGCGATGTTCGCCTGCAGCGTGTTCCGCTCGAAGGCCCCCAGCCGTCCGCGGAGGACGGACACCTGGTCGATGGCCTCGTTGACCACGTCGGACGCCTTCTGCAGGTTCTCCGTGTTCCGCAGGGCGAACTGCTGCCCGTCCTGCAGCCAGGAGAGGAATCCGACCACACGGTTGCCCAGCTTGTTGGCATGCATGGCCCGCACGCCGATGTTCTCCTGCTGGTTCGTGTTGATCCGCGGTCCGAGCTGGAACAGGGAGCCGCCGCCCGTAATGGCAAACGTCGTCGATCCGATGCCGAAGTGTTCGTCCAGCGTCAGCTTGACGTCCAGCAGGAACGAGTTGAGCTGCAGGATCAGGCCCTGGCCCACGGTGGGCGCGCCGTTGATGGTGCCCTTGGCGTCGTGTCCTTCCGCACGCCGTCGTTCCGCCGGGACGAAGGGGTCTTCGTTGTTGTGGTTGAGCAGATCGACCGTGCTGAACGGGCCGCTGCCGTAGACCTCCTGCACGCGCACGAACTGATCGGACCCGTAGCCGCGGCTGTACATTTCCACGCCGGCGCCGGCGGTCCCTCCCACGGCGGCCGAGGTGGCCAGGACGCCGGTGGCGTCGGTCTGGGCGTTGATGGCCCGCACGATGTCCGGAATGCTGGCGCTGGCCGGGAAGTTCAGCGTGGCCACGCCCTCGACGCCCTGGATGTCCACGGTGATCGCAGAGCCGATGTGGTAGAGCCCGTCGGCGCCCAGGGCGGTCTCGCCGGCGATGAATCCGAAGCCCATGCGGGCGGGCTGCGCGGCGGAGGTGACGACGACGTCCACTTCCACGAACTCCCGCGTGCCGAACTTGGCGCCGAGGATCTGGACGTCGGCCAGCGAGTTCCAGTTCACGCCGCTGGTGAGGTAGTCGAGCGATCCGTCCAGCAGTTTGCGGCCGGCGAACGTCGTGGTGTTCGCGATCCGGTTGATCGAATCGATGGCCGAATCGATCTGCAACTGGTTGGCCGCCACTTCCTCATCCGAGAAGGCGCCCTTGTTCGCCGCCTCGATGAGCAGGGCGTTGATGTCGTTCAGGAGGGCGGAGACCTCGTTCAGGGCGCCTTCCGTCGTGGCGATGACGTTGATGGCCCGCTCCGAGTTCCGGACCGCCTGGCCCACCGCGTTGATTTCCGAGCGCAGCCGCTCGGAGACGATGAGGCCGGCCGGGTCGTCCGCACCGCGGTTGATGCGGAGCCCGCTGGAGAGACGTTCCAGAGAGACCCGCAGGTCCCGCTGCGAACCGCCCAGGTGCCGCTGGGCCACGACCGCTGGAATGTTGTTCGTAATGCGACTCATGGTGCAATCCTCCTTGATTGCCCCGTGCGGTCTTCGGGCGGGAAGAGCACGGGTTTGCATTGCCGCCCCGCCGGACGTCGGCCGGGGGCGGACGGTCTAGCGCTTCTTGCGCCGGTTCTGGGAAATCGATCCGTTCTTCGACACATTGGTCACTGCCGACACGTCCGTGGGAGAGATCTTCGCCGCCTGGCGGTTCTCACGCTTGATGGCGTCGTAGACCTCCTTCCGGTGCACCGGGACATGTCCCGGCGCGTTGATGCCCAGTCGGACCTTGTCACCGCGTATGTCCACGACCGTGATCTCGATGTCATCGCCGATCATGATCGTCTCATCGCGGGTTCTGCTTAGCACCAACATCCTCGGCTCCTTCCTTGGCCATGCCGATGCCTCGTTCCGGTACGCGACCGGAGGCGTGGCGGTCCGACAGGGGACCGACTCCGTCGGGTGCGCGCAATCCAGAGCGCTCACCCTTCCCGCCGCGTACCTGTTCACCGCACGCGGATCGGGCGCCCGAAGACCGGATTTGAGTCCGGCCGCATTATACGGGAGGGCCCCCCGATCCGGCCAGCCGGTCCGATTTCAGGCGGTCTTGCTGACGACCTGCCGCTGCGGCAGCCGCATGAGCGGATGGCGGGTGGAATACCGCCGGTCGCTCAGCACGAGCTGGCGCGCCGCCCGCGTGGTGACGTTGATCACCAGCGGACCCTGCAGGTTGCCGGTCAGCATGTCGTCAATCTTGTTGACGATCACGAAGACCTGGGCGTCGTCGGGCGTACTGAGCCCGATGGACGCCAGTTCCTCCGCCTTGATCGGCGCCCGGTAGTCGGTGACGAACAGCCGAGGGTCGCAGACGATGAACGCCAGGTCCGGACGATCCACCGACTGCAACCAGTAGAACCCGCTGTTTTCACCCGTCTGGACCAGCGCGTAGGTCTTCTCCTCGGGGAATCCCAGGACACCCGTCTCGAAGGTGATGAATCGCTGGTCGTCCACATCCAGTGGTCCAAAGCGCGACGTTTGAATGATCATCGCGTCTTCTCCTGTGGCCCTTCCTATTCGGTCGGCGGCGGCTGTGCCGGTCGACCATCGACCGATGGCGTTCACAACCCGTCCGCCTTCTGCGGGCGTCTCCGACCCCCGCTGCCCGTCTCCACACGGGCGACCGTATCGGACCGGCGGTCGGGCCACCCGCCCGCCGTCCGGTGGAACACTCCGGCTTCCCCGTCCGGCTCCGTTTCCCCGTCCGCCGTCACACGTAGTCCATCAAAGACAAGTTCATCAGTCGCGAACCGGTCAGCAGCGACGCCTGCAACGCGACCTGGGCCGACTGGAAGCGGGTAATCGCCTCGGTGTAATCCAGGTCGCGCAGTTTCGAGACGTACTCCTGCGTCGCATACGTTGCGTCCTCCATCTGGGTGAGCCGGTCGGAGAACCCCTTGGAGCGGGCGCCGATCACGCCGCGGGCCTCCAGGAAATCGTCCATGAACTCGTTCAGGCGATCCGCGGCCAGCGTGATGCCCAGCTCGTTGTTGGACCGCAGAGCGTGTTCCAGGTCGTACAGAGCGGTCAGAACGCTGTCCGCGCGGATCCCGTTCGTGTCGTCGCTGACCACTTCGGTGTTGGGGCCCCGGGCGGCCTGCTCGAGCCCCAGGTCGTCGATCGCATACGAATAATTCAGCCGGCTGACCGACAGGTCGCCCGCCCCGCCCGTGGTGTCCAGGATGCGGATTCCGTTTCCCACGAGGGCCAGGCCCGCCTGGATGGCCACGCCGGCGGCCGTGGCGGCATCGTTGATCCGGTCGATCACGTCGCCGATGGTCTGTGCCCCGTCGAGGTTCACATCCACCGTGCTGCCGTTTTTGGCGGTGATGCGGATGTCGTCCTCTCCCTCCTTCGTCTCCACGCCCCGCCCGTCGTTCAATGAAGACAGAGGCGTGTCCCGGTCCATCGAGCGGATGCCCAGGGCGGTGGCGGTCAGGCCGCCGTTCTCGCCGACGCTCATGGACGAGCCGGAGACCAGGTTGATCACCTCGATTCCGGTGCCGGCCTCGTTGATGACCGCCCGGACGTGAACGCGGGCGTTGTTGATCCGATTCAGAATGTCCTGGACGGTCTGCGCTCCGCTCAGTTCGACCACCGCTTCGTCCGCGCCGTTGCGGATGAGAATCGAATCTGTCAGGTCCACACCGGCGCCGGCCATCAGCTCCGAGATCGGCGTGGTGGCGGTCACCCGCACGTTGAGGTCCGCGCCCGTGATGGACGTGGTCTGGGCGATCGGCGTCAGAATGCCCAGGTCCGACGCGATCAACCCGGTGCTGGTGTCGGTTACGGAGACGGGGAACCCCGCGGGCGTAATCTCCAGCCCCGTGTCCGTCAGAGAGGCCGTCAGCGCGGCCCCGGCCGCCGCGGCCGCGTCGTTGATGAAGTCCACCACGTCGGATATCGTGTCGGCCCGGGTGAGGTCCACCAGGAACCGCCCGGCCCCGCCCTCTTCGACGATGATCAGATGCTCCCGGCGAATTCCCATCCGGTTGGCCCCGTCCAGGTCCTCCAGGCGCGACTCGGGCCGCAGTCGGGGATCCAGATCAACCAGCCCCCCCACGCGACCGCTCAACGCGCCGAACACCGCGTGCCCGGAGAAGCTCACATCCTCCAATTCCTCTTCACCGACCCGGACGCTGAGCCGCCCGGCGTCGCCCGTGTAGGCGATGCCGCCGATGGCGTACGTGAACGGCTGCGAACCCGAGTTGCGCCCGGCGAAGATGTAGCGCCCCATGTATTCGCGGTTTCCCACATTCACGAGCTGGTCGATGATGGCGGACACCAGCTCGGCCGCCGCCTGCCGCTGCTGGGCATCGGAGAGCGTGCCGAGATGCTGGGCGGCAATTGAGTGCGCCTCGACCAGCAGCGCGTTCGCCTCCGTCAGGGCGGTGTCGGCGGCCATCAGCAGGTTGTCGCCGTGGCGCACGTTGAGAACCAGTTGCTCCCGCTGATCGAGGATCTCGGTCATCCGCAGCACCTGCGCGGCGGCGGACGGGTCTTCGCTGGGCGAGAGGTATCGGCGGCCCGACGCCACACGGCTCTGCTCGTCGTAAAGCGTCACCTGCCCGCGCTGGAGTGACTCGAACAGCGAGAGGGAACGCATGTTATGGCTGACGCGCGTGATGTTGATCGGTCCGATGGCCATAGCCTGGTCCTCTGTCACCCGGCGTTACCGGATGATGTTCATCAATTCCGTCATCATGGTGTCCACGGTGCTCAGGAAGCGGGCGGCCCCCTGGAATGCCCGCTCGTACTTGATCAGCTCGATCGCCTCTTCGTCCAGGCTGACTCCGCTGATGTTCTCCTTCTGTATCTGCAGCGCGGAGAGGATGGCCGACGCCGCCTCGCCGCTGGTGCGGGCGGCGGCCCCGTTGACCGCCACGTCGTTGGCCACGTTGTTGTAGAACTGAAGCACGCTGGACCCGTTCAGCAGATCGCTGGGGCTGTTCAGCACGCCCGCCAGACGCCCGGCGTTGTCGCCGTCGCCCGGCTGACAGGTTCTCGAGGCCGCCAGGAGGCGGGCGTCCGCCTGCAGCGCCGGGTTCACCCGAATGTCCCCGGCGGTGGACCCGTCGAAGAATGTGTTGATCCCCAGGGCGGCCAGCACGTTGGCGGTGTCGTCGCGATACCTTTGCCCGTCGTATCCGAAGCTGAAGGAATACCCCGCGTCGGCCACGATCTGCAACCGGTGATCCGCGGTGATGGACGCGGTGACGCCCTCCACCCGGCTGTTGATGTCGTCGACCAGGGACTGCAGCGTCGTGTCGTCGCCGCCCAGCCCGTCCAGGTCGATATCGATCTGGTAGGCCACGGGCGTCCCGGTGGCTGTGTCTCGCACGGTGATGAAAAAGCTTCCGTTTCGGGGCGGGTTCCGCAGTCCGGCCGCCGCGGAGTTCAGCGGCGCGTCCGTGTCCACCACGTGATACGTGCCGATCACCGAGGTGAAGCCGATCAGGCCCTGGCCATCGGAATGAACGCGGTTCACCTCGGCGATGAGCCCGGACGCAAGCTGGTCCACGCCGGCGATCCGTCCGTACGCCTGATTCTCGCGCGCGTTGATCAGCCCTTCGATCTTGCCGCCCCGGGCGGCCACCGGAGCGTTCGTATCGCGAAACCGGACGAAGGTGCGCACGAATGATCCGTCCACCTGGGTCTCGGTCTGCAGTCCGCGGCTGATCCCCCCCTGCACCAGGGCCTCGCTGCCGAGGTAGACGTAAATGGATCCGTCCGGCTGGTAGCGGACGGTCACGTCGAAGAGTTCGCTGAGCTGGCGGAGCTTCGCGTCACGCTGGTCGCGGAGCGAATTGGCCTGGCCCTGGCGAGAGCCCTCCGCCGCGGTGATCCGGGCGTTCAGATCGGCGATTTCCGTCGCCAATCCGTCCGCGGTGACCACGAGGCCCTCAATCTGGTCGTTGATCTCTTCGCCCATCGCCAGCAGTTCGCGGCGCAGCCGCTGGAGTGAGCCGGCCAGGGTCTGGCCGGAGGTGATCGCCACGCCGCGGATGGCGGAATCTTCCGGATGGTTCTGCACTTCGCTCAGGGCGTTGAAGAACCGCGTGAGCTGGTTGGAGATCCCCGCCCCGCTGTCCTCGTCGAAAAAGGTCTCGATCCGGCGGACCCAGTCGCCCTCGATCTGGGCGGACTGCTTCTCGCCGATGGCCGTACGGATGCGGGCCTCCAGCGCTTCGTCGATGTTCCGCTTGAGCGAGGCGATGGCCACGCCCGCGCCGGGTTGGAGACCCGGGCCCATGGGCACGCCGGGGATGGCCGCCAGGCCCGCGGTCTGTCGCGTGTAGTCGGCGTTGCCGGCGTTGGCCACGTTGTTGCCGACCACCTGCATCGCCCCTTGGTAGGTCATCACGGCGCTTCGACCGATCTGCAATGCCGATGACATCAGGCCCATGTGTTTACCCTCTGCGGCGGACGAATCCGCCGGTTCCGGATCCCTTGACGGACGGCTCCGCGGCTACCCCACGGCGTCCAGCAGCTTTTGACCGGCCGTCGCCTGGCGCTGTCCCCGCGGGGTGTAGCCGCCGGGTCCGTTCTCCAGACACGTCATGGCCGCAAACACGTGGCGGAAGTGCCGCAGGATCTCCCGCGCAATCAGCCCCGCCACCCGGTTGGCCTCGGCCACCTGGGCGACGGTGTGGCGGAGGCGGTCGGCCGCCCGCAGCAGCGGCTCGCGTCGAGACGCATCCACCCGCCCGGCCAGCTCGCGGACGTTCATGACCCGTGCCTGGCCGGGGGCGATGCCCATCTCCTGGCCCAGGCTCACCATGAGCTGCCGTCGCAATCCCTCCTGCTCGGCCACTTCCTGCACGAGCGCAGCCTCCCGCGCAATGCAGTCGCGCATTCCGTCCAGGTTCGACGACCGCATTTTCTCGATCTTGTCGCGGATCACCTCGAGCAGGTCCCGATGCATCCGCTCGAGCCGATCCAGCAGAGTCAGCAGTCCGGTCAACCGCTCATTGGCACTTCGTGTCTTCACGCCTTCTCACTCCGCGTGCGCACGGCCGGGCCGGCCGGTCGCGCCGTTTCCGTTTCGGCCGACTCGCGCACCTGGGCCGCCAGGTCCAGGCGCGCCTGCTGTTTCACCAGATCGCGGACCAGGGCCGTGCCGAGATCGAAGTGGCCCTTCTGTCCGGCCTGCTCGGCCAGGGTCTGGTCGAGCTGAGCCTGGAAGACGCGCTCGCCGTGTCCGCCGTGGCCGTAGGGGCCCTGCAGCGCGCTCGCGCGAAGCTGTCGCAGCAGCGTGCCGTAGAACACGCTGCCCACAACCTGGTCCGCTACGGCGCGAAGGTTCGCATCCGCTTTTCGGCGGGCCGCGTCGAACGCCGGCGCGGACACGTCCGGCTTCGCGGCGGGTTCGGACGGACGGGCGGCGGTGTCGATCGTCATGGTCAATCCTCGTACAGCAGCTTGGCGTGCAGTTTGCCGAGCCGGTGGATTTCCGTGAGGATCGCGATCCGATCCTCGATGTTCACGTTCAGACGGTTCAGCGCCGCCAGCAGGTCGTTCACCGTCGACTTGCCCGCGCGGCTGGGATCGATGCCCACGAAAGTCTGCGGACCGGCCACCACCTCGTCGGCCGCCTCATTCGCGCCGGCGGGCAGAATGGTTACGGTCAGCCCTTTCTGCGACACCACCACGGGCGAGATGCTGACGTTGCCGGAAACCACGATGGTTCCGGTATGCCGGTTGATGACCACCCGGGCCTCGTTCTCGGGAACCAGGAGCAGCAGCGTTTCGATGTCGCGGATCCAGGAGGCCGGAGTCTGTTCTTCCGGCACCAGGACCAGCACGTTCTTGGGATCCACGGCCAGCGCCACGCGATTCACGCCGGCGGCCAGGGACAGTTCCGAATCGATGGTCGTGGCGATTTCGTGGGCCAGAGCCCAGGTGGCGTGCTCATCGTTCAGAACGAACGTGACGTATCGGGCGGACGGCTGGATCCAGTCGCTGGTGTACGGCAGTTCCCGGCCGCGCGCCAGATACCCCAGCAGCACGTCCTCTTCCATCACCGCGCCGCCGGGAACGATGGCGCGGGTGGGGATGGTGGGATTCACCAGTCGCAGGGGGCCGCCGGCAAAGGCGAACACCGTGCTCATCGACATGTCGTGATGCACCAGCGGCGTCGGCAGCAGTCGCCCGCCGGCAAGGCTCTTGGCGGCGCCGAACGCCGAGACCTGAACGTCGACCCGATCGCCCTCCCGCACGCCGTTCTCCGGAATCGCCACTTCGACCAGGACGAGGGCCACGTTCCGCGTGTCCTGGAGCTCGTCGAGCGCGGCGATGGGCACGGCCAGGTGCTTGAGCCCTTCGGCGAGGGCCCGCATCGTCGGGGCATACTTATCGCCGTCGCCCGTGCCGTTCAGGCCGGCGACCAGCCCCATGCCGATCAGGCGGTTGATGCGCTGGCCCTTGAGGTGCGTCACGTCGCCGATGCTGCAGGTCACCTCGGCGGCCCGGGCCCCGCCGCCCAGCAGGGCAAACGCCCCCAGGAGCAGAAGTGTACGTCGTCGCGACACGGGTTCCTCTCTCAAACAGGCCTCAGGATATCCAGGAGCGTGGTCAGCCATCCGCGGCGCGAGCCGTCCCGCACGGCGCCGCTGTTCTGCACGTCGATGTGCAGATCCGCCAGTTGCGTGCTGAGCACGGAGTTGTCCGGCGTCACGTCCTCCTTGCGGCAGATGCCGGTGAGGGTCATCACGCTGGTCTCCTCGTCGAACTTCACCGTGTTACGAGCCTGCAGCACGATCGTGCCGTTGGGCTTCACGTCGATGATCTCCGCCGTGATTCGCGTGGTCAGCCGGTCGTCCCGGCTGGTCCCGCCCTCGTTGGTCACCTTGGAGTCGAACTTGTAATCCACGTTCGGCCTGCCGCGCCGGAAGTTCGTGGCGCCCCATCCGCCTTCGGTGAACTTCAGAAACGCGTCCAGCTCGCTTTGAATCTCGAACTTTTTCTTGTTTTCCAGTTCCGCGTCGGATTTGAACGAGCGCTGATGCCGCACGACGATGGTGATCAGGTCGTGCACCTGGAAGCCTTTGGGCGGCAACGTCGGCACCGCGATGAGAGACTGGTTCTCAATGGTCTTGTTCCCCTCGTACTTCGTGGATTCGCGCGTGCGGACCTCCGCCGGCTGCGTGGTGGCGTGCCGCTTGCGCAAGGACGTGGTCTGGGCCGAACCGGCAGGGGTCCAGGCCGTCGTCACCCCCAGAATCACCAGCAACCCGATTCGTGTCATCGATTGGCTCCCGCCAGCAGGGTTCTGTCATCTTCCGCCCGCGCGCTCCCGGATCTCACCTCGACGCGCCGCGGCCCGGTGACCACCGCGGTGAGGGTCCGCCTGGCCCCGTCGTGGCTGCGCACCTCGATGAGATCGCCGAACGCTCCGCTCTGCATGGCCTTGGCGGCCGTCACGAGGCGGACCCCGCCGGCCAGCGTCTGCACGTCCACGATCTGCCCGCGGTGTACCAGGGGCACCGGCTCCAGCATCCGCGGATGCAGGCTCTCGCCGGCCGCGATGAATCGTTTCGCTCGCTGCCCGACCGCGCGCTGCGGCTCGGCCAGCCCGGCCTGGCCCACCTGGGTGAACGTCATGTCCACCACCTGCAGGTCTTCCGCACGTATGGGCGCCTGCGCGTTGATCGCCCGCCGCGCCACGACCACCGGACGTGTCAGACTCACGGTGACCGCCATGGGCACCACCTGCACCGTCCTGCCCTCGCGCCGCACGGCCACCTCCAGACTCACCAGGCCCAGCGGCCGTGCCGATCGCCGGGACACCACAAACTCGAATTCCGGTTCGCTGAGATCCAGAACGGGCTCCGCCGTGCGGCCGAACTGCACGTCCACCCGGCCGTCGGTCCCGAGGAGTTCCTGTCCGAAGAAGTCCTGCACGGCCTGTCGCAGCGTGCGCGCCGGTACGGCCGCGGCGACCTTCGAGCCGGCGGGCGCGGCGACGGGCGCGGCGCGGCCTTCCGGCCGCGTCACGGCACAGCGCGACGCTCCTTTGACCAACACAGTGGCCAGGTTGACGCCCTCGCGAGCCAGCGCGGTGCGGACGTGATCCAGGGTGATCTGCACGGACCCGCCGGGCTGCGGCGCGTCGGTAATCACGATGTCCCGCACGCGCCCGTATGCCTCAGCGTCGAAGCCTTCCAGATCGCACACGTCGCCGACGAGGACGTGATCGTCCACGATCACCGCGGTGGGCCAGGCCCGCACGCATTCCGCCCGGGCCGCCGCGCAGGCCAGCGCCCAGAGGCACAGGGCCGCGATGGCCGCCCGCTGTACCGGCCGCGAGAACAGAAACGATCTTGTGCACTCCTTGCCGTTCATCTTCGCATCCTGCCGCGTGAGGCTTACGCTACACTTCGCTCACTCCGCTCTAGAACCGTCTCAGATTGCTGACCACCTGCAGCGACTGATCCGCCGCCTGGATCGACTGGCTGTTCAATTCAAACGCGCGCTGGGTGGTGATCAGCGCGATCAGCTCGCGGACGGGCTCCACGTTGCTCAGCTCCAACTGGGCCTGGGCCAGCGAGCCGAGGCCGTCGGATTGGGGATCGCCCACGACGGGAGGGCCGGAGGCGTCGGATTCCGCGTACAGGTTGTTGCCGAGCTGCAACAGACCTTCCGGATTCACAAACCGGGCCAACTGAATCTGTCCGACCGTATTGAGGTTGGCGGAGCCGGGTTGCCGGACGCGCACCTCTCCGTTCGCGCCGATGGTGATTTCCAGCGCGTCCTGGGGGATGGTGATGGGCGGCTCCATGGGAGTGCCCAGCGTGTTGGCCAGGACCAGGGTGCCCTCGGAGTTGATGGTGAAGTTGCCGGCCCGCGTGTACGCGATGATGTTGTCACCCTCGTGGATTGCCCGCACCTGGAAAAAACCCGTGCCGTCGATCCGGATGTCCAGCGGCTGGTCCGTGGGATCCACCGAGCCGGGCTGGAAGTTGAGCTGCGTGCCGGAAACCTGTGTGCCCAGGCCCACCTGGATGCCGTGCGGAATGGGCTCGTCGTCCGCGTTGGGAATGCCCGGCTCCCGCTTGACCAGATAGAGCAGGTCCTCGAAGTTGACGCGCGAGGCCTTGAAGCCGACCGTGTTCACGTTCGCCAGATTGTTGGCCGTCACATCCAGCTTCGTGTCCAGGGCCTTCATGCCCGTCGCGGCCGAGTGCAGCGCGATGATTCCCATCAGCTCGTATCCTTATCCAATGCGGCCCACGCGATTCACCGCGTCTTCGTTCACGGAATCCTGCATCTGGATCATCCGGGCGTTCAGTTCGTAGGCCCGCGAGACTTCGATCATGCCCGTCAGCGCGTCGACCGGGTTGACCGTGGAGCTTTCACAGAACCCCGGACGCAGGCGAGACGTGGTGGGTTGTGTCCGAACGTCCTCGCCACGAAAGAGATTCATGCCCACCTTGCGGAGCTTCTGCGGATCGTCCACGTCCACCACGCCAAGCGTCGCCACCGGAGTGCCGCCCTGCTCCACCACGCCGTCGGCGCTGATCTCCACCGGTCTGGATTTGTCCACCCTGATGGGGTTGCCCAAATCGTCCAGGAAGCGGATGCGTCCCTCGCCGGTCACGCTGACCAGTTCGCCGTTTTCGTTCAAAGCCATCCGCCCGTCGCGCGTGTACCGGATATCGTTGCCGTCGCGGACCCGGAAGAAGCCGTCACCGACAATGGCCACATCCAGCGAACCGCCCTTCTCCAGCGGACCCTGCACGAAGGCGTGATAGGTCGGCCGGACCCACGGACCGCCGGTCATGGCGTCCAGCAGCGGGTTGCGATAGATAAAGCCCTCCGCGTTGGTCCGGCTCTCCACCTGCCGTTCCTGGATCACGGCCAGGTCATGCTTGAACCCGGCCGTGTTGACGTTCGCCATGTTGTTGGCGACCAGCGCCTGGCGATATTCGTTCACCTGCATGCCGGCTGCGGACAGCCACATCCCGTAGTCCATCAGTTCACACTCGCGTCAAAACGGGTTCGCGGCAGGCTGGAACCGCCCATCAGCAGAAGAGCGACGGCCACCGATTCGGGATCCTGGCCGATGGCATCCACCAGCTCCACGGCCAGGTCGATGATGGCCCGGCCCAGATCGCCGACATCAGCGGGATCGTTCCCCTCAAGCCGCTTGAGACGGTCGTTGTTCATCACGAATCCTTTCCGGGTGTGGCCCCGCCGGCGAGCGCGGAGCCACTGACCCACCCGCTTCATGACAACGCCCATGCCAGACTCACGCACAGCGCGGCCACGGTGACCGCCGGTCACTCGCTAACCGCTTTGAAATACGTGGGTTAAAGTCATTCGCAGATTGGGTCGGTCCGTTGTCGCGATCCGGTCGGGCGATCCGTCAAACGCGCAGAACCTGCCGAACGTCGGCAAGAGATGCCCGCGATGAGCAGACCCCGGAGATGCGCGCCGCCGCTAGCGGAAGCGGGCGACGGCGCGACGGAAGAGAATCCCCCCGTCGGGTTCGCCCGGTGCGCGGCGGGTCCACAGCGGGTCGTGGGTGGGGTCGATGAAGCGTTCCGGATGGGGCATGAGGCCCAGAATCTGTCCCGTGGCGTCGGTCAGGCCGGCAATGCCGTCGACGCTGCCGTTGGGGTTGGCCGGGTAGTCGGCCGGGCCGCCGTTGGCGTCAATATAGCGCAGAGCCACCTGCCCGCGGCGGTGGAGGTCGGCCAGCACGTCGTCGTCCGACACGACGACCTTGCCTTCGGCGTGAGCCACGGGCAATCGCAGAGTCGCCCCGGCCGGCAGGAAGGCACAGTGGTCCGTGCAGACCCGCAGGCATACCCAC
The DNA here is from genome assembly GCA_052034525.1 of Planctomycetota bacterium. GTDB lineage: Bacteria > Planctomycetota > Phycisphaerae > UBA1845 > UBA1845 > JAFGJQ01. The sequence goes on along the minus strand of JBPOIK010000133.1, from coordinate 10,394 downwards.
CGGGCCTCGAAACGTGAGGAGTCGTTGGAGGTCAGCGTCACTCGCGGCCGGCTGCCGGAGGGTCCGGGCAACAGCCCGGCCTTGACCAGCACCTGGAATCCGTTGCAGATTCCCAGGATCAGATTGCCGGCGTCCAGAAACGCCCGGATCGGCTCAAGCAGGTGCAGGACAAGCTGGTTGCCCAGGATCCGGCCGGCCGATACGTCATCTCCATAACTGAATCCGCCGGGAACCGTCAGAATCTGAGCGTCCGCCAGCCGGGCGGGTGATTCGATGAGTCGATCCACGTGGACGAGGTCAGCCTGCGCCCCCGCCTGCTGCCAGGCGAAAACCGTCTCCTGGTCACAATTGATTCCGGCCGTTCGCAGTACGAGCACCTTCACCCGGGCCATGCACAAGCACTCCTGTTCAGGCGAGTCAGCATACCCGCTTTCCGAGGCCCGGACCATCCGCCGACCCGCGCCCGGAAGGTTCGCGGTCCGTCTTGTGAAGTTTCCGTTAAACCCCTCTCCGGGTGCGCCGCAGAACGATTTCGCGCCTGCCATACTCTATGCGTGCTCGCTGTCGCTGCGCGGCCTTGGCGCGACCCTTCCTCGGGCGTGACCACACGGAATGCGCAAACCATGGCCGCGAACGACGCATGTCGCCTCGTGAATGAACCGCCCGCCCCCGGGACAAAATCGGGAAGTGCGGTCAGTTCACGCCGCTCCCTGTTGCTTCACCCGATGAGCAGTCCTTGTCGTCGTCGGGCTGGTTGGCGGTCAGCGTGTTCGCGTAAAGGTTCGACTCGTTCCCCCAGCACAGCACGCCGCCGGCTTCGGCGGCGGTGTTATCCCGGATCGTGCAGTACGAGAGTGTCGATTCGTACAGGGTGATGCCGCCGCCCACGTCTCCGGCCGTGTTGTTGTCGATCGTGCATCCGGACACCAGGCATTTGAATGCGGCCACTCCGCCCGCCCGGCCCGCGGTTGCGCGGTTGCCGGAAACCGTACATGCATAAATCGAGGAATCGTCCGCGAAGATCCCGCCCCCTGCGCTTTCCGTGGCCACGTTGTCGCGAACCAGGCAGTTGCGGATGACCGCGTTGTCGGCCTCGACGCCGCCGCCGCCGGCGGCGCGGTTCCGCTCGATCACGCAGGCAGAGACCATCGAGCCGGTCGACGAGATCGAAACCGCCCCGCCCCAGAGACCGGCCTCGTTGCCGGTCATGGTGCAGGCCTCCAGCGTGCCCGCGTACAGGAACACGGCGCCGCCGTCCACCCTCGCCGTGTTCTCCGTGAACGTGCAGTCAAAGGCCTGGCCGGCCAGGTACGCCCCGCCGCCGTCGGCCGTGGCCTGGTTCCCGCTGAACACGCAGCGGCGCAGTACGCCGCCCGTATCGAGGCTCGCCGCGCCGCCAATGTGCGCGCGGTTGCCGGTGAAGGTGCAATCTTCAAAGGTGGCGGCGTCGCGCGTCCAGACGGCGCCGGCGTATGCCTGCCCCTCGGCCTGGTTCCCTTCAAATGTGCTCGTCTCCACAAGAAGGACCGATCGCTCACTGTGCATGGCGCCGCCGTTGTCGGCGCTCCGGTTGCCGACAAAGGTACTGTCACGGACGAGCACGTCGGCGGCGTTCGCCAGCACGAGGGGCGTGGCCGTGTTGTTCTCGAAGCGGCTGTTCCGGACCGCACATCGGCCGATGAAGTGGATCAGCTTCAATCCTCCGCCGGGGTTCGCGCTGAATATGCAACCCTCGACGGTGACGGCCAGTGTTTCGTGCCGGCTTTCCGCATGCACCACGCTGCGGCCGCCACAATTCGTGAACCGGCAGTTCGAGAGCGTCAGGTGCTGGTCGGCCCCGGGATCGCCGAAGAAGACGGCGCTGCCGTGGTTATCCGCACCACAGTCCTCGAAGCAGCAGGACTCCAGTTCCAGAGAGGCCCGGCCGGCCCCGTAGAGACTGTAGCCGGTAGCCACGTGGATCGCCCCGCCATCCGAGAAGTCGGCCGGGCCGGCGCCGCCGGCGTAGCCGTTGCGAATGGTGAGGGACTCAATCCGGAGCACGCCTTCCACGTGGTCGAAAAACACGAGCCGGTGGCAGTCTTCGGCGTGGGCCTGGAGGTCGATCACGGTAACGTCACAGCCCTCGCCGCGAATGGTGACGCCGCCGAGATAGCGCCCTTCCGTCTCCAGATCGCGGAATCCGTCACCGGTGAACGTGCCCGGTCCGAGCTCGATCACGTCATTGTGCGTCACGGCGTCCAGGGCTTCCTGCAGCGTTGCGTAGTCGCCGGGGACCCGCAGGTGACGCGGCGGGCTGGAGGCAAACACCGCTCGCAGCGTGTCCGAGCCGGATACGGTGAACCGGGTCACCGGCTCCGTGCCGCTGACCGCCTTTTCCCAATGATGGAAGACGAATCCGTCGTTCGCCACAGCCTGCACCAGCGGCTGATCCCCGGAGCGGTATTTCTCCAGCGTCGGGAAAAGAATCACCCGGCCGGCCCCGGGAGGAAACACCTCGACGGTCAGAACATGCTGGCCTTCCATGCCGGTGACGCCGGAGCCGCTCCAGTCGTCGCCTTCGCCCTCCGGCACGAAGTGGGCGGTGATCAGTTTCGAAGCGTCGGCCGGCTCGTCCTGCAACTCCGCCTCCTTCTCGACGCGACTCCGGTTCGACAGCAGGTGGCGGACGCTGAAGCCCGCCAGTTCGTAGCCCGACGTGGGGTCGCCCCAGACGTTGACGGATTCCGTGTGCCAATAGAATCCGGCCAGCCCGCCCGGGGCATGACCCACCGTGCCCAGTTCGGGCGGATCGGCCGCAAAGGCCAGGCGGGCCAGGAGAACGTCCGTGGCATCGTACAGGTTGTGCGTGTACTGAAACTTCACACGGTCGAGGATGTCGAACGTGAAGTTGAGGTCCAGCGTGTGACCGTTGCGGAGCTCCACGCCCAGCTCGCCGTACTTCAAACCGGCGACCAGCTCGAGCGATTCCTCGTACGAGATCGACGGCCCCGCTACGGCATAGAACTTCACGCCGAACTCCGGCTCGAGATACACCTTGGCCCGGACCGGCGAAAGCGACACGTCGGGGACATCGGCGCCCGCGTCGAAGGTCAGGTGCGCAATGCGGTTCCACCTTCCAACACCGTCAGACTGGAGGTATTCCGCACCGAGCTCCAGACCCGCATCCAGGTCCAGTCCGGCGGAAATCGTCCCCAGTTCTCCCGCGGCCACCTCGGCGCCCAGGTTGACGGTCAGGAAGAACTGGTACAGCACCGGCACCGAACCCACTGTGATCACGCCGGCCGGCCTGGGCCATTTCAGCTCCACCAGCGGGATCTCCTTGCTCAGGTAATCGGTCAGGGCGGTGACCTCGATCTCGGCGTCCAGGCCGGCGCTGACTCGACCGGCGGCGACGCAGCGAAAATGCTGGATGCGCCCGTCCTCCACGTCCAAGACGAGGTCGAAGTCGGGATGGAACGCAAACCGACCGTCCAGGGTGACCGTAACCTTGTCCGGGAACTCCAGCTCCACGTCGGAAATAACGAGGAAGCCGTCTTCCACGGCAATCCGCGCGGCCCGGTGTGATTTCAGGTTGACATCGACGCCGGCCTCGTTCAGGTCGAGGCGGCCCGCCAGATTCAGGCGGCAGCGGCGGATCAGGTCGGTCAGGCCGGCGGGCTCGGTGTCGATTTCGTACGCCCCGTCCGTGACGTTCACCGCCAGTACGCGCAGCGGTCGAACTCCCGCCGCGCCGCTGACGAGCACCGCGCCTGGAAACAACGTCGGCAGGCCGTCTCCGGAGAGACGAAAGCGGTTCTCGCCCAGCGCTTCCAGTTGCGCGGTGTCATCGACCACGACCGTCGAGTCGTGCAATTCCGGTTCCACCTCGGCTTCGGCAAACACCGCTTCGATTGCCAGGTCGCCGGTGACGGTTATGGTCAGGGGGTTGGCGGTGCCGCCGGCATCGCCGGCCCAGCGTTCGAACACGAAGCCCGGAGTGGCCGTGGCGATGAGCGTCAACGTCTCCCCGGTCGCATAGCCGGTGCGGTCCGGGTTCAGGACCACCTGCCCGGCGCCGGCCGGCGTGATCGTGAGGGTGACCACATGCTCCCCGGTTGCTCCGCCTCCCCCTCCGGAACCTCCCCCGGCACCACCCGAGGAGCAGCCCACGAGCGGGAGCAGCGAAAGGAATGCAACACATCCTCCATGGCGGGCGATTCGGGTCATGTTCACGACTGCAGCCTCCAGCAGGTACATCCAGGTCGGGCACCAACACGCGGAACAATCACGCGCAAACCGCACGGCCCCAAACACTCCAGAGCAGGTTCACGCGCATCCTCATGATTTCTCCATTCGACGTGACGTTGCCGGGCCAAACGGTCACACGGCCCGTCAGGGCACGCGATACAGCCAGCCGTAGGGTCGGTCGAACACCGAATCGACGATGGGCTCCACGGGCGTCAGACCGGCCTGCATGAGACGGACGAAGAGGTCTTCCGTGATCTCCGGCGGAAAACCGTAGCTGGATCTCCGCAGCCGATAGATCTCCGCCCAGTTTACCAGAACGTGCGTGTAGCGATTATCACGCAGCCATTGAATGACCCGCGCGGGGTCGGAATCCGCAGCCCGCACGGCCTCTACGAACGGATTGCGATTGAACACCACGCAATAGTCGACCTTACGCTGAAAGTAGAATGGCCGGGCTTCGCCGATCAGCAGCACTTTGCTCTTGGTCGGTACGGTGTCGCCCGTATTGACAACACCGTAGAACTCGTACCCGCGCAAGACGCCTTTCAGGAAGAATTCGGGGTTCCCCTCAATCTGAACACTCCGGCCCACCAGAGGCGCGTGAACATGGTAGAGACGTCCGATGAAGCCCAGGTTCCAACCCAGACCAATGATGACCAGATATGCCACCAGCCCGCCGATCACGAATCCCGGCGCACGCTGCCCGCGCAGCACGGCCACCGACCGGTCGACCGCCGCCGACGTCAGGATGATCAGGGGAATCAGCATGGGCACCGCAAATCGGGCGTACAAATGGGTTGCGAACAGCCACACCAGCACCTGCAAACCCAGCACCAGCACCGCGAGCCGGACCGGTCGTTCGCCCCAAGCCAATACCACCGCCGACATGGCCAGCAGCAGCAGCAGCGGACCGAAGCGCTGATCCGAATCTGCGGGCACATACTGCCAGAGCATGGCCAGGCGGTCCTGCAGTTCCACCTCCGATCGGTGGCACGCCGCGAAGTGGCGCGACTCCTGCAAACCCCAGCCGGTGGGATACGTGGTGAACACCCCGCCGGCCAGCGGAAAGACGGGATTGCCCGCCATGGCCGTGTTTTTGATGAACCAGGGCGCCATGGTCAGGCACGCGGCGGCACCATACACGCCCACGGCGGCCAGCCGGCGCTGCCAACCGGATGCGGGAGTGGCAAAGGCCAATATCGCCAGGGGCAGGACAATCAGGGCGCCGGCGGGATACTTGCATCCAAAGCTCAAGCCCGCCATCACTCCGGCCAGGGCCAGCCACATCCACACGCTGCGATCTTTCGAGGCGGCCGAGAGCCGGTCCTGCCGGGTGTTCCACAACGCCGCGGACATCTCGCCGACCCGTAAGGACAGCTCGGCCGGCGTGCCGGGGAGAATCGGAGCCTGGGCCGGTGCGCGCCCTCCCAGCGGCGAGGGCAGATGAGCATGCCATGCCGCGCGGGACAGAGACAGGCCGCGCAGAAGGACGGCTGCCGCCATAAGCCCGAAGAAGAGCATCGCGTTTTCCACGTACGCGACACCACTGAGGTACACCAGCCATCCCGTTCCGGCGGTGACCACTCCGGTCACCACACCGGTCAGCGGCGACCGCTCCCGCCCGATGAGCCAGCCGGCGGCCACGCACAAAACGCCCAGTCCCAGATTCATCATCTGGGCCATCTCCGCGCCGGCGAAAACGTCGTCGCGAACGACCATGCACAGCAGGTAGAGCATCTCCGCGTTGGCGGGGAAGTTGGCGTAGACATTGTGGGGAGCGTAGGTGATCCGCCCGGCTTCAAAGTATTCCCGGGGCATCTGGAGATGGTACTCCAGCACGTCGTACCCCATGCCCTCTTCCGCCCAGAAAAAACCTGGAGGCACAGACGCGACCAGCACGCCCAGTACGGCAAAAGGCACGACGGTCAGCCAGAGCCATCGCCATCGCGTAGCGGATGCCCCCAGAAACGCCCACTCCCGCCGCGGGTGGCGCAGGGAGAGTGGCGTGGCGCTTCGCAGGATGCGTCCCAGGCGAACCAGCCCGACGATTCCCGCGCCAATCGTCAGACCATAAAACACCGGCGCGTACAGCACGCCGGCCAACCCCAGCCCCAGCGTGAGCAGGGACAACAGGCCGATCCCCAGCGCCAGGCCCACCATCAGGTGCCAGCGAATCGGCAACGCGCCCGACGTGAAAAGCGGAACCAGCCAGAGCCCGCCCAGACCCGTCGCAACCAGCAGCCCCACGGCGGGCAATCCGTCCAGCAGCAGGGACAGACAGGCCCAGGGGCTGATCTGAATCAGAAGAAACAAGCCGATCAGCACGCACAGAAACAGAATCCATTGCGCCTGGGTAAGCTTTTCCAGCGGTCGGGATGGCGCTTCAGCCGGGGGCATACGTTAATCCGGTCAACGAGTCCGGGGGTACAGCACGTCGTGTGCCAGCACAAGGGCCAGCAGCGCGTGCGAACAGGAATCCATGCGCAACGTGCTGTTGATCAGCGAGTCACGGATCCCGCCGATCGTATCCAGCCGGCTCCGGACGTAATATGCCTCCTGGGGTTTGAACTCGAGCTGGAGCAGAAACCGCGCGGCGAGGCGAACGGCCGCTTCGTAACTCTCGATTCGGGCCGCGTCCCCGCGATGCCGCGCCAGCGCCAGGGCTTCACACAGGCCGCACAGATACGAAGCCGTCGTCGCGCCGACGGCGGACGGATGGTATGGCGCGATGCCTCCCCACTTGTCGGGCCACGGACAGTTGGACTCGCGAAGCTGGACGTCCACCAGCGCGTCGGCCATGCGGAAGACGAACGCGGCGAAATCGTCACGCCGGCTGTGTATGGCCATCCGGGCGTAGGCCTGAATATGCCAGCCGGCGAACTCGGGCGACGGACAGGTTTCAAACAACTCCCGGTAGTAGCCGTGCGCTCGGTCGAACACCTCCATGATGGACTGCTGCGGCTGCTCGTCGTACACCCGCGCCAGCGCAAGCAGGGCCTGGCCGGGATACGCCTCCTGCGTGGCCAGAATGTCCGCCGGCGGAAAGGCCGTCGCGAACCGGCCGTTGGACGCCTGAGCCCAGATTATCCCCCCGACCAGCTTGTCACGTTCGAAGCGGTACCGCCCGGGCTCCGCGAAGTCCGTCATGGCCAGGCAGGTCAGGGCCGTGGTGCCCAGTCGATTCCGCTCGTCGGGAGTGCGCACATAGCCCGCGCCGTCCCGGGTCGGCAGGTTCACCACACGACGGGCCAGCAGATCGATGGCCTTGGCCGCGGGCGAGAGGAACGCCGCCGCCCGGCCCGGGCGACGGGTATACACGGCCAGGGCCCGGGCCCCTTCGGCCTGCAGGAACTCGTCGGTGATGTATTCGTCCAGGTACTTGTCTTCAGCGGGATCGTAGGCGGCGGTCAACCGCCCGGTCGGCTGCTGGCGATACGCGATGTAGCGAGCCATCCGTTCCGCCGCCTCCGCCAGGGAGTCCGCCGTCACCGCGCCGGGCGAAACCGGCACCATTCCCCGGCTCAGAAACACGGCCTCCTTGCCCGGTGCCTGCTCGACCCAATGCGTCGAGCGGAAGCGCGAGACCTCCACCTGATCCAGCATGTCCGCGGTGGCGCCCAGCGATTCGGTCAGGCGTGTGACCGCCTGGTTCGTGGACGCGTTGCAGGCAACGAACTCGGATGGGCTCAGCCGGGCGCTGTTGGAGCCGAAGGTAAGCCGCAGGCCGTCCACGCCCGGCTCAATGCAGCGGGTTACAGGGCCCGACAGCAACTGGCGACCGTTGACGCCCAGCGGAACGGAATCGCCAATGGCTTCCATCTCGATCACCAGTTGGTCCGCCAGGCCAGGTTCCAGTTGCGTACCGGTGGAGCCCACCAACTCCACGGCGATGCGGATTGCCTCCCGGCAGGCCTCCGGCAGCGGTCCGAGGTTGGAAATGCCGGTGCCGCGGTGCAGCCCGTCTTCCCAAAGGGTGATCAGAATCTGACACTTCCGGTCGCGCAGCTCGGCCGGAACATAAGACATGGGGTCGATCCGGCCCTCCCGAAGCCGCTGCTCCAGCATCCGGCGCACACAGTGCGTCAGATACTGCTGATCCAGCGGCGAGATGGCCGGAGGTTCGGGCGGCGGCGGAGCATCCGCAGCGTGCAGGAGGGCCGCCGCTCCCAGCGCCGTCCACGCGCACAGAACCCGCCGCCACGGTTGCTTGTGATTCCACATGGGCGGCAGTATATTTCCATGTGTCGCGAGTCTCAACGGCGTCGGATTTCAGCTCCCATGTCCATCCGCCCGGATTACGACTTTTCCAAACCCATCGTGGAGTCGGCGGCCCGTGTGGCGCAGCAAGTCCGCGCACAGGCCCTCATGGCCTTCGTGGACGCCGTTCCCGACCTTGATCACCTGCTGGCCGTCGTGCAGCCGCCGACTACTCCCATCCTGGTTGTGCGCAACACCCGCGATATGCGGCGGCTCACGGGCTCCACGGCCCAAACCGTGACCGCTCCGGATTTCTCCCTGACCCGCATGGGCCAGATCAAGATGGCCACCCTGCTGGCGTTCGCCCAGCGACTCCTTTCGCCGGGCGACGTGATCGTGTTCCTCACCGGCGTGTACGGCGAAGCGCTGGACACGCTGGTCACCACGCAGGTCGGACAGGAATACGAGCTCTTCCAGTCCGTGGGCCAGCCCAGAATCACCGAACACATCCGACGCGTCGTGTTTCAGCGCGTTCTGACGCTCGCCCTCGAAATTGCTCATGAGGGACGTGAGGGCAAACCCCTCGGCGCGCTGTTTGTGGTCGGTTCGCACAAGGAACTGGAGCCCTTCTGCCGGCAGAACATCATCAACCCCTTCCGGGGGTATCCCGAGCGGGAGCGGAACATCCTGGACGACAACATCCGCGAAACGGTCAAGGAGTTCTGCTCCATTGACGGGGCCTTCGTCATCAAGGGCAGCGGCGTGATCGTGTCGGCCGGCACCACGCTGCACCCCACACTGGCCGGCGAAGATCTCCCACAGGGACTGGGCGCCCGTCACGCCGTGGCGGCGGCCATCACCGCCAACACCCGGAGCGTGGCCCTGACCGTCTCGGAATCCACCGGTGATGTTCGCGTCTGGCGCCGGGGAAAGATGATCACGGAAATCGAGAAGGGCGCCGAGGCGCCCCGAACCGGACCGCGCAAGCCGACGGCCGACGGCGGATGACGCGGGTCGCTGAGGCGCGCGACCGGATGCCGCGTGGCTGGTCCGCAAACCCTCTCGACGGAGCTCCGCAAAGCGGCGCGAACGAGCGCGGCGCGGAATTCGCGGAGGGCAAGATTCTGGTGCGTCTTGGTGGACGCAGTGTACACGCCCGCATGAATTGCGTCCGGGCATCCGTCCTCTTCTGCACGACCTTGGACCGTCTTGACCGCGAGAATCCCGACCGCGGCTCACGGCCTTCCCTGGCTGGCCCGCCCCATCACCGGGGGTGGGCGTTCGTGGGATCTCCCGGTTCCCGTGCAAGGAGTGTCGACGCACACACAGGGTCTCCGACGGCGCCGGGTCCGATGGCGGCTCGCCGGTCACGCGGCCAACGGTGTTGCCTTCCGCCTCGCTTGACGGCGTCGGCACCCTGGACATCCTGATTTCGCAGCTCAATACCTGGTCTGTGTTTTCCCCTGTCAACGCTTCGACGACGTCCTCACGGGCACCACCGCATGGCTCGGGGCCCGAATGGCCGGCTGGGCCTTTCCTGCACGACTCTTTCATTCGCATCTCCTTGCCGGTCTCCCGGCGCACGAAGCGCTCGGTGAATTGCACCTGGCGACGGGGGGCAACGTCGCGTTTAAGGATTCTGGAACAACCTTGCGACCGGCTTGCCCGGCTCGACCCCCCGCCCGTGCGGGAAAGCTCGGCCGCGCGTGCGTCCCAACGCACCCAGCTATCGCCACTTGCCAACAGCGCACCCCCTCCTCCGAAGCCGGTTGCGTTGTTGGCGTGGACGCGGAGACCGGCGGCGGAGGCTCGGGTAGGTAGGTGGGTCGGGGCCGGGTTGTCGCAGTCGGCGGATGGCTTTGGAGGGGGCATGTCGCGTCGAAGAGCGTGGACAGGCGCGGCCTCCGCGGCCGGCCCGTGGGTCGGATAGGCGGATGCGGGGTTTCGGAGCGCGGCTTCGAGACGGT
>JBPOIK010000186.1:0-10001 GCA_052034525.1 Planctomycetota bacterium | reverse complement strand
AAGGAATGGGTCATCCGCCAGTACGATCCCGAGGTGCAGGGCGGCAGCGTGGTCAAACCGCTGTGCGGGCCCGGCGACGGACCGTCCGACGCCGCCGTGCTGCGACCTCGACTGGACGGGCATCGGGGCATCGCGCTGGGATGCGGGCTGGCCTTGTCCCGGGCCGACGAGGATCCCTACTGGATGGCCGTCGCCGCCGTGGATGAGGCGCTGCGCAACGTGGTCTGCGTCGGTGCCGATCCGGCCCGCACCTCCATCCTCGACAATTTCTGCTGGGGCTCAGCGGACGATGAGGGGGCGATGGGCGCGCTGGTACGGGCCTGCGTGGGCGCGCGGGATGCCGCCGTTGCATTCGGCCTGCCGTTCATCTCCGGAAAGGATTCGCTGAATAACCAGTTTTTCCAGAGCGCCGAGGAGGCACAGCGGTGCGGTCTTCCCCAGCGGATCTCGATTCCCGGCACACTCCTGATCAGTGCCTTGGGCATGGTCGATGACGTGAGCCGCTGTGTGACCGCGGATCTCAAAGAACCCGGTTCTGTGTTGGCCGTGATTTCCGCTCCGGCAGACGCCGTCGGCCTGGGGCCGGCCGCTCGGTTGCACCTCGCGGTGGCCCGGTGGATCGCGGCCGGTTGCGCTCGCGCGGTACACGACGTTAGCGACGGCGGGCTGGCCGTGGCCCTCGCGGAGATGTGTCTGGCCGGCGGTTGGGGCGCCCGTGTATCTCTGGACGAATGGGGCGAGGAGGATTCGAGCGCACTTCTGTTCGACGAACCCCTGACCACCTATCTCGTGGAGTGTGAGGAAGAGGCTTTGGCCGAACTGCGTGTCCCCGAGGAAGCCGTCACAATCATTGGCCAGGTGACACGCGAGCCAAGACTGGTCATATCCGCGGCTGGCTCGACGCTGATAGACCTTGCGATCACCGAACTGGCGAGCGCTTGGCGAAGTTTGCAACCCTGAGTCCGGCAGCGAGTCGCAATCCTGCCTGCGTTTTTCGCTGTGTGACACGCACCGTGAGGTTGGCGTGAAGGTGGGGGCAGGGGAAACGTCTCGTGGGACATACTGGAGAAGCGCGCCGGAGTGGTCGTCAGGGGCACGGAGCAGGCATGGGTGGCGCTCTCCTTGCTGGCGGCAGTGGTGTTCGTTGCCGTCAGGCCCGCACCGATTCAGGCCGGTCCCCAGCACTGGGGATACGGTTTTTTCGATCTGGCCTCGATTGAAGAGGTCGGCGGTGGGCCGGGCGACAGCCGACCCGACGGGCGGTTACACGAACAATTGCGTCTAGGGCTGCAGTCTGTTCGGGAATCACGAGGTGAATCTGCCGCCGCGCCACCTCACCAGCACCCCCATCGACTGCACGGGCGTCACCCACGTGACGCTTCCTTTCTAGCTGTGTCTCGGTAGGGATGAGCCGGAATTCGATCAGGCGTCTCGGGGCAACGCACCCGGCGGCGCGCCGTCGTACGCGCGTTAGCTCAGATGGAGATGGTTCGCGTCCGGACCTGGTTGCCGCCGGCCGCCTTGGCCTGGTACATGAGCTTGTCCGCCGCGATGGTGACGGATTCGAGCGTACACGGTCCGCCCGTGGGACGCACGTTCAGGCAGCCGGCGCTCAAGGTGACCTGCGCGCGATGGTTCCCTCCTCCGATGCTTTGGGCGGCAATATCCCGCAGCAGTTTCTCCACGCGGGGAACGGCGTCCTGTGCTCGACAGTCGTAGTAGAGCACGATGAATTCATCGCCTCCGGGTCGCCCCACCGAATCCTGAGGCCCGACAGACCGGCGGAGGTGATCCGCCACGAGCTTCAGGGCCAGGTCGCCCGTTTTGTGCCCGTGCTGGTCATTGAGCGTTTTGAAGCGATCCACGTCGAAGTATACCAGCGTGAACTCGCTGCCGTAACGAACGGCGTGGTTGATCAATTCGCCCGCCTGCTCTGCAAAACCATCTCGGTTTAGCACGCCGGTGAGCGGATCGCGAGTGGCCCGTTCTTCCAGCTCACTTGTTTTCTGCACGAGCTGGTTTACGGTGGCGCCCGTGCTGGCCGCCTGCTGCAGAAGCTGGTGTACGGTCACGACCAGGGCTTCGGTATTCTCGGCCGCCTCACGAGACGCCTGCTCCATCAGCCGCACCAGTTCAGTCTGCGGCGTTCGGCCTTCTTCGAAGAACCGGTAGAGGTTCTCGAACGCGTCCTGAATGCGTGTCAGCAACGTTGCGGGGTCAATCCCTTTGGGCTGTGTGTGCTGTTCCAGAAAGCGGCAGAGTCGATCCGCGTCGTGCCGGTTCCACGCATTCAGCATATGTGGGAAGAGCGACGCCACGAAGTACGCTTCGGCGATGGCGGGATCCTCGACGAACTGTGCCAGGCTCTCCTGATCGTGATGAAAGGCGATGCAGTCCACCAGCGATTCGGGCAGATCTACCTTCTGGGCCAGCATCCGGCCGGCCTCCATATGGTCGACTCCGAACGTGTCACGCTGCTTCTGCAATTGTGTTTCCGCGTCGAACGCCGGATTCTGGAGGATTGCCAGCAGCGGCTCCTTGGCCGTCGCATAGAACAGCGTGAGGGCCAGGTCCTGGAACATCCCTCCCACGAACGCGGAGTCTCCGAGTTTGGGGTTCGCCAGAGAGACGTATTCCCTGGCCGCGACGGCCTTGCACAGCGAGGCTTCCCAGAACAATCGAGACTCGTCCGGGGTCAGTTCCAGTTCGTTGTGCAATCCGGTGATGCAGTAACCGATAGCCAACGTGCGCACGGTGGACAGCCCCAGCAGGTTCACTGCTCCCGTCACCGTCGACACCTTGTTCCGCACGCCGAACCATGAGGAGTTCGCCAGCGAGAGAAGCTTGGTACTCAGCGAACTGTCGGCACTGATCACTTTGGCATAGTCCGACGGCTCGGCCTCCGGATTTCGGCCCAGCTCAACGAATTTAATGGCGACCGCGGCCGTCGTCGGCAGATAGGACAGGGAATCGATCTTGCGACGCAGGCGGAGTCGAAGGTCTTCGGCGGATACGACCTGTGCGCTGCTCAGGCTTGTCATGGCGATCTGCGCCCGCCGGGCAGGCGTTCTCCCTGGGTTTCGCGCGCCACGCTGGGCGGCTCGATGATTCTCCGCCGCTGCAACACTGCGAAGCGGCTTGACACCCCCGTGTCTGGGATTTCGTCCTGGCGAAACCCGGGCGAAGACACGGGTGCATCCGAAATATCGGCGAATCTGTGAAGCTTAGTCATAAATTGTCACTTTATCTCGCTCGGGTTCCGCAGTGCTTGTTTCGGAATTGAATCGCGACCACCAGCGCAGAAACAGGGTGCAAGCGACCCTTCTGGTTTTCCCGATATCTTGTAAGCAGTGCTCCACGGGCCCGCTTATGGACCATGATCACCAAATATTCCACCGCCGATACCATATTTGATTGGCATGAATGCGCTAGACCACAGCGCGGCTATCTGCGTTTTTGAGGGGAATACCCGGGGATACCTGTGGCACAGGAAGGCCACTTAGGGTATTCTTATATGATAACATCCTTACTCCGGGGGTGTGTCGCCTTTCGGGAATTACCGATTGGGCTGCATCTCATCTGCGACAACGCTAGCCGCGTGTCGAGGGATTGTTGCGTCAGACGCGTGGAACGCGAAGGCGGTAGGGCGTTGTGATTCGGATTCTGGGCACAGCAATCTGTGGGTTCGGCATCCCGGCGGTGGTTTGTGCCCAGGGACCGCTCATTCAGGACAATGTCATCCTCCGCGAGACGCTATCCATTCCCGGCGGACGGTTCGAGGTTCCGGATGCTGACGCGGATGGCGCCGTTCATATCCAGGGCAACGGTCTAGTAGTCGACTTCGGCGCGGCGGAACTCGTGGGCGCCGCAGAGTCACAGCCTTGTCAGACGTTTGGCGGGACCGGCATCGTGGTGGAGGGCCGGGACATCACGATTCGAAACGTCAAAGTCCGCGGCTACAAAACGGGTGTTCATGCCCGCAACTGCGACCGGCTGGTGATCGAAGACGTGGACGTATCCGGGAATTTCCGTCAGAAGCTGGCGTCCACGCCGACGCAGGAAGACGGTAACGACTGGCTCTGGGTCCACCGGAATGCAGGCGGCGAATGGCTGACTTTGTATGGGGCTGGACTGTGCGTCGAAGATTCCCGCCGCGTCACCCTCCGTCGGATCACCGCCCAGCACGGGCAGAACGGGATCATGCTGATTCGGGTGAACGACAGTTCCGTCGTGGACTGCAACTGCTCTTTCCTCTCTGGCTGGGGGCTGGCGCTCTGGCAATGCAGTCGCAACCTCATCAGTCGCAATGCGTTAGATTACTGCGTGCGGGGCTACAGCGAAGGACGCTACGCCCGCGGCCAGAACTCCGCCGGTATCCTGCTGGCGGAGCAATGCACCCAGAATGAGATTCTGGAGAACTCCGCGACGCACTGCGGCAGCGGGCTGCTGGCGTATCCAGGCCCCGAGACGCTTGCCCGTACCGACCGGGTCGGACACAACGAAAACCGCATCATCGGGAACGATTTTTCCTTCTGTGCGGCCTACGGCCTTGAAGCGGCGTTCGGGTTTGACAACTGGATCGCCCGCAACCGCATTGCGGACAACGGCATTGCCGGTGTCTGGCTGGCGTATTGCCACGATACGCGGGTCATCGGGAACTCCATCGAACGCAATGGGCGCGTACGGCGTGGACAATCCTGGGGCGGTATCGCGTTGGAGCACGGATGCGACAACCGCATTTGCGGCAACGAAATCCGGGACAACAAGTGCGGCGTGTCGATCTGGACGGATGACGACGCCCATTTCGCCACGACTGCCTGGGCGCAGGCCCATGATCGCGGTGCGGCAAAAAACGTCATTTGCGACAATCGCTTTGAAGGCAATGACATGCCGGTGCGCCTCCGGTACGCCGCCGATACGATCGTGGCCAACCCGCGCGGGTCGGGTCGGGACATCGAGGTGGACGCTGATGCGGCCAGCGAGGTGTCGCGGGACGCATCGTCCTGCATGTCGGAGGCGCTTGCCCCCGCCAATCCCATCGGCGACAGCCGACCCGTGGGCGCTCACCCGGAGTTGGCAGGCCGTCATCGGATCCTGCTGACGGAGTATGGTCCGTATGATTTCGCTGGAACGACCGTGCATCCGTCCATCGTTTCGGGGGGCCAGGAGGCCGTTGTCCTGTTGCTCGCGCCGCCCGGGCCGTTCCGGCTGGAAAAAGCCGAGGGTGCCATTGCCGCCAACCCCCTGGAGGGTGAAACGCCAGCGGCGCTGACGCTGGAAGCCAAGGAGCCGGGCATTACACCGTTTACGCTCACCGTTGACGTAAACGGGGAGAAGCACGAGGTTCGGGGGACGCTGAACTACGCCGACTGGAAGGTCCGGCACTTTGCTTGGCAGCCCGACGAGGATCCGCGCGAGGACGTGCAGAAATGGCATGCCCTAGCCGCCGCGGGGCCGTTCGTTGAGTATCAGACCCCGTCAATAGACTTTCTCTGGGCAGATAGCGCTCCGGCCGAAGGGATACCGGCCGACCGGTTCGGCACGCTGGCCGACACGCGGCTCAAAGTACCCGCCGGGCGATACAGGGTCTGGACGGTTTCGGACGACGGGATCCGGGTCTGGGTGGATGACACGCTGGTCATCGACGATTGGACCTGGCATGTGCCGACGGAGCACACGGCGGAGGTATCGCTCGACGCGGGTCGGCACGCCATTCGCATCGAGCATTTTGAGATTGACGGGTACGCCCAGCTTCAGTTCCGGCTCGAGCCGGTTCCGTAGTGCGGGGATGGCGGATGGCCCGACGGACGATCACGGTGATCGGCAGTGTGAACATGGACCTCGTGGTGAGTGTCCGACACCTGCCGCGGGTCGGGGAGACTGTGGGCCAGGGTCGGTTTCGGGTGGTGCCCGGCGGGAAGGGAGCGAATCAGGCGGTGGCCGCTGCGGCCCTTGGGGCTACGGTCCGCATGGTGGGCTGCGTGGGTCCGGATGAGTATGGTCGGCTTGCCCGGGAGAACCTTGCCGCACGGGGCGTGGACGTTCGGAGCGTCCGGAAGGTGTCGGAACCGACCGGCGTTGCGCTCATCCTGGTGGACGAGCGGGGGCGGAACCTCATCGCCGTCGCGCCGGGAGCGAACCGGCGGGTCGCGACTCGTCGACGGTGCGACATCGCCGTGACGCAGTTGGAAACACCGTACCGGCGGCCGCAGGCACGGATGGTGATTCTGAACCCGGCACCCGCCCGGCCGGTGTCGCTCAGAGGAGTGGACGTGGTGATTCCTAACGAGCTGGAGGCCGAACAGCTTACCGGCCAACGCGACCCGGCGAAGGCCGCGTGTGTGCTGCGTCGGCGAGGGGCCCGGCGGGTGATTATCACGCTGGGGGAACGGGGCGTGTTTGACGGGACGTACCGTCCGGCGTTTCGCGTACGAGCGGTGGACACGGTCGGGGCGGGTGACACCTTTGTCGGCGCGTTCGCGGCGGCCATTGCGGAGGGCCACGCGGATCCGATACGTTTTGCCCAGGCGGCAGCCGCCCTGGCCTGCACCCGCCCGGGCGCCCAGAACGTGCCGTCTCGAGAGGATGTGGAAGGGTTGCTGTCATGAACGAAAAAGACCGGCGTCTGGCTGAGTTCTGCAAGAAGCACGGGTACGAAGGCGTGCTGATTCGCCGCCGTTCCAACGTTGCCTGGGCCGCGGACGGCGCAGACGTGCATTGTGATCGGGGCGCACCGTTCGGCGTGGCCTCGCTGCTGTGGACTCCGCAGCGAAAAACGGTGCTGACCACCAACATTGAAGACGCCCGACTCGCCGCCGAAGAGTTCAACGGGGAATGGGAGATCCACTCGGAACCCTGGTGGTCGGCCAACGGCCATCCCCGGGGCAACTTCGCGACGGATTACCCCGACGATGCCATCGCCGAATTGCGGTTCTCGCTGACTCCGCGGGAACTGGAACAGGTGAAGGCCCTCGGATACGACACGGCCGACCTCGTCGGTCGCGTGATGCGGGAAATCCGCCCGGGCCAGAGCGAGCGGGACGTGGCCGCGGACCTGATGGCGGGGCTTCGGCGTCGAGACATTTTCTGCCCCGTGCTTCTGGTCGCGGCGGACGAGCGGATTGCGCTGTATCGACATCCGATTCCCACTTCCAAGCGGATCGAGAAAGCGGTGCTGGCCGTGCTGTGCGCCCAGCGTCGCGGCCTGATCGTCTGCATCAGCCGCATGGTTCACTTCGGCCCGTTGTCGGCCGATCTGCGTCGCCGGCATGATGCCGTCTGCCGTGTGGATGAAGCCATGCAGAACGCCACCCGACCGGGGGTCCGCTGGTGTGACGTGCTGGCGGTGGGCATCCGGGCGTACGAGGAAACCGGTTTTCCGGACGAGTGGAAGAAGCACCATCAGGGCGGGCCGATGGGTTACGAGACTCGTGATTTCCTCGTCACGCCCTCGGAAACCCGGGTCATTCTGTCCAACCAGCTCATCGGCTGGAACCCGACCATCACCGGCACCAAGTCGGAGGACACCACGCTTTCCAGCGGCGAAAACCTGACGGCCATCCCGGACTGGCCCCTGTGCGGCAGCCGTCCGGACATCCTCTGCCGCTGACCGCATGGATATGCAGTCAGCGCAGTCCTGACTTGCGTTCACCGCTGCCATTGGGCGCCCTGGCCCGGGCGGGGCGGGGTTCCGTTGCGCTGGGGGCGTGTGTGCGGTGCCATGGCGGTTGAGGATCTCCTCTCTGTGTGAGAAACATGGCGGGTGGTCGGCTGGCAGAGGAAGCAACCCCGGCGCGCCGGGGCGGGCTCCGCGACGTCGGGCTGGCGCCCCGGCGGTGTCTCGTCATCCACGACGCGCGGAAGCCACGCATCCCATCTGCATGCCGTAACCACGCGTTTGCTTGCGGGGCCGCGTTGCATGACCGCCCATGATTATGCGTGTTCATGCGGCAGAAAACGGGTTGCCCCGTTTGCCCAGGTGGCCGGGCTTGCCCGAGATTTCGGGGCCAAAAGGTGAAATGTCGGGGTTTGGAGGGCAGATGCTTGGGGGAAAAGGCAGAAGAAGACAGGGATCGAGGGGCGGAGGGACCAAGGGATCGAGGGACCGAGGGATGGAGGGACGAAGGGGAGGACGGCGGCGGTGGCCGGCGACGACTGCAGACTCCTACCTGTCCCTCCAGGGGCCCGGCGGATTCCACGTCCCGGAGAATGGCTGCCCGGACCCGAGTGCCCGTACGATCGGGCTGAGGAAGTCGGCGACGGTCTGCACGAGTTCCTTCAGTTCTTTGGGGGCCGTTTCGAGCCGGCTCTTCTGGCGATAGGCCGCCCATTGCGTCTGCCGGGCTGGATCTTCGCTGAACGCTTTGGTCAAGGCAACGGGCTCTGTGCGAATCGCGGTCCTGCGGCGATCACACGTCTTCTGAATCGCACTGGCCAACAACTCCCCGTCGAACGGGAAGCTGCGCGAGAGCAGCCAGATGTCGTAATAGTCGCGGAGCCGGCTGTTGAGTTCGGCGCGGTGGAGCATGACCTGGAACTTCTCGGCCACGGCCGCCTCCCGCGGATACGCGAGCACGCGCGGGGCGGGATCGCCGAGCAGGGTCGGGTAATCCACGACCGAGGGAGGCGGCGTGACCACGTCCCCGAAGCCGACGTCGATCTGCATGGTGACCCTGGCGGTTCCCAGTTTGCCGCGGAACCGAAGCCTGACTCCCTCGTAATCCGCTTCCTCCGCGATCACCCGTGCGGTGACGCTTTCGGCGTCGAATTCCAGGCCATCCGGCGCAAGCGTGCCCTGGCGGCATACATCCTGAATGACGTGCGTGAGCGCCGTTGGGTCGTTGCTCGTCCTGGCGAGCAGGTCAATGTCCATCGTGGGACGCACCGCCGGCGCATCCCACACACGCAGCAGCAGAGCGCCCTTCAGAATGAATCGTTCGGCGTGCTCCGATCTGGACAGACGATGGAGGAACCGCTCCATCGCGTAATACTGAAGGAGTTCATTGAACGGTCGGCGGCTCGCTCTGGCCCGATTCAGCAAACGCCGGCGAACCGAGGCTACGACGTTCTGGATGCGGCGATCCTTCAGAGCACGGCCTCCAGGTAGGGTCGCATCACGTTCTTCACGCGATCGATGGCGGCATATCGCATCAGCGCATCGACATTGAGCCGCTTACGTTCCCGATAGAGCCGCAGCGCTTCGACGGCCGTGTCAAGCCCGATCTTGTTGCGGTATTTGAAGCAATCGGCGAGTGTCTTTTCGGCGTCGAAAATGCGAACGGGCACGTCGTCCAGCGCATGCGTTTCAACCCCCGCTTCCATCGCCTTGGCGGCGAACCAGAAAACGCGAATCGGTGGAAAGCGGAGCCTTGGCGGTTCGGTGTGGGGCGGAAGAGCGATCGACACCTCGTGCGGAACCTGCGTTGTGAGCTCATGAAACGCGAGGGCGGACAACAGGCACACGACGCCGGTCGGCACCTTGAGCGCCGCCGTCACGAGGTCGATCTGAGCAAGCTCCGGCAGATCGGCCAGGCGATAGAGGCCGCGCTCCAGCCGCTCCAGGAAGCCGCTGTCGCGCAGGCCGTAGAGCGAGCGTGGGTGGACGCCCGCCCTGATGGCTTGCGCCGTCCGGATGACGCCGCCTTGTTCGCGACAGAGGCGACGCACCATCTCTTTGGTCTTTTCTGGGACGTCCACGCCCGTACTTGGGATAGAAATACCGTTACTTATGAATATCTAACGGTTATTCTATCCGGCATGCCGCTGGCGTCAAGCAGGTTCGCTGCCGGCGGGCCCCGACGTTCGGCCCGCGCAGACTCCAGGCAACGCCACAATGCTGGTAAGTCCTGTAAATAAAGAGCTTTACATTCCTTCGGTGAGATGTAGCCATCCATCTGCAGCCGGCGAACCCAGCGGCTCTTCGGTGTAGCCCGTCACCATCAAATGTGTGACGAGCCGCCTGCCGGAATGTGGGGGGCGATAATGAGGGGCCGGGCGGGACG
>JBPOIK010000087.1:0-2919 GCA_052034525.1 Planctomycetota bacterium | reverse complement strand
CCCTTCCTTCACTTCGAGGGCAAGCAGTCCGATCGATCGGGCCAAAAAAAAGAGGAGGGGATCATCCCCTCCTCTAATTATAGTACAACCGCCATTACTTGCGCTTCAGTATAACCGCCAGCGGCGCAATTAGAAGCAGCGCGAGCGGCAGGGCCGCCCCGGCGCCGACCGAACAGCCGCCGCCCCCGCCGCCGCCACCGCCAGCACCGACAGTTACAGTGCAGGTGGCCGAGAAGCCGCCATCCTCAGTCGTGACCGTGACTACCGCCGTGCCGGCGGAAACGCCCCTTACGGTTGCGGTGAGTCCGGACTGGGTCCCCTCGACAACCGAGATATCGCTCGTTGACCAGTTGACCGTCTGGTTCGTCGCGTCCGCCGGCGATATGACGGCGGTCAGGGTGGCGCTCTGTCCGACGGCCAGCCTCAGGGCGGCGGGCGATACGGTGATGCCGGTGACAGGATTCGGGCCAGGAGGGGGAGGGGGAGGTGTCGTGCCCCTTATGGCAGCGTTGACGTTAAGGTGTCCATTCTTGGCCACCAGGCCGTTGAAGTTGGCGTTAGGCGTCACGTAGTCCAGTATGCGAGCCTTGACCTGGGCCGCGGTCTCCGTGAGATGCGCTGCGGCTATCAGGGCCGCCGCCCCTGTGACGTGCGGCGCGGCCATGGAGGTTCCCTGGAAGAGCTGGTACGTATCCCCCGGGGTGGTGCTTAATATGGAGCTGCCCGGTGCGGCCAGGTCGACGTAGTTCGGGCTGTAGTTCGAGAAGCCGGAGCGGGTTCCGTCCGAGGCCATCGACGCCACCGTTATGGTATTATCGAATCGGAAGCAGGCCGGGTAGCAGAGTTTTCCTCTGAGGTCGATCCAAGACCCATCTCTATCCCGATACCCAGTGGGGTTGTCGATGTCCTGCGCCTCGTTTCCAGCGGCTATCACAATAACCACACCCGCGTCCGACAGGGCCTTGATAGCGCTTCCGTATGGGTTGACAGCCGGGTTCGCAATCGGATTTCTCCACCCCCCTATCGACATGTTGACCGCTTTGAGGTTCAAGCCCCTGTTCTTCTGAGCACGCAGGTAGTTCAACCCGGCGATTACATCGTCGTCGTAGCAAAAACCATCGGGTTAAAAGACCTGAACTGCACGGAGGCTTACTTTCCAGTTCACGCCTGTGACGCCGATGGAGTTGTTGCCGACCGCGCCTATGGTCCCTGCGACATGGGAGCCGTGTTCATCCGTGTCCATCGGGTCGTTTGGGTCGGCACCGGTTATGTTGCGCCCGATGTTGTTGTCTAGGTCGCGCCCGATGTTCCCCGCCAAATCCTCGTGGTTGTAGTCTATGCCGGTGTCGATTATCCCTACAGATATATTTTCGCTGCCGGTAGTGATGTCCCAGGCCTCCGGGGCGTTGATCGCCCGCATGCCCCATAGATCGCTGTACCTAGGGTCGTTCGGGACCCTCATAGCGTGCGAGATGTAGTTCGGAGATGCGCCGATGACGCCAGGCTTGCCACTCAGGGCGGCTAGCAACTCCACGGTGCTCCTGCCCTCGCCCCTCATGTGGACGATGTTCTTGCCGGTAGCGGCGGCAATGGCGTCGTAGGTCTGAACTGCGCGAGCGCCTATCGACTCTGCCACGGACTGGCCCGCTGACATCAGCGCCGCCTCGTATGCGGCGCCCTCGGCGGTAGCCGCGGCCGCCGGGATCTCCAGCATAACGAGTATCTCTCCGTCAACGTGCTCCCCGAGCACCGGGGTGCCGTCGTAGGTGTAGACGCTCTCAAGCGGCGTACCCGCCGATGCCGCTCCTGCGAACAAGAGCAGGCCGATGACGATCAGTGCGAATAACCTTCTCATCACAATTTCACCATCCTTCTCTGAAATTGGCTTTCCTCGCCGGTCGACTTGTCACGCCTCTAAAATCATGGTGCTGATCAAGAGGCCCTCTACTCGGCGGCCTTGGAGGTCGAAAAAGCCTTCTGGATCTCGTTGGGAGACACGGCCTCGATCTGCGGGTCCGAGCGCATGCTCTCCAGCAGTTTCTCGGCGTACTCCGGCTCCTTGGCGGCCTTCTCGCTGCGCACGAAGAACATCCCCTTGCCGTTGGACTCGGAGATCGCGCTGTAGGTCCCCTCCACGCTGACCCCATACTTGACGAACAGGTGCTCTGCCTGCATCTCAAGCATCATGGCCACCGCACCCGACCTAGCCGGCCCCTGGAGGACCAGTATGCTCTCCCTGGCCTTGAAGAGCACCAGGTACTCCCCGGGCACCGCCTCGGACTTCCTCGGCGCCTCGGGAAGAGGAGTCGCCTGCCCGAAGGCTGTCCCGGACAGGACCATCGCCGCCAACACTCCGAACAACAATCCGCGTACAATCAGTCTCATCTCGCATCACGCTCCTTTATATTTTAAATTCCCGATATAACTACCCCCAGCATTTTAATGCACTGCACGGACATTATAGCATGGCAAAGTAAATATTTAGAATATCTTTCTTTTCTGTATTTAGCGCTTAACGCTAAAAATGCGCGCAGCCTCACCAACCGCCCCCGCCGCCTCCTCCTCCTCCTCCGCCCGACGAACCGCCGCCGCCCGATCCTGACGAGGACCCGGGGGCCGTCGAGGCCGATGCAATCGCACCCGACACGGACGATGTCATGTCCGCTATCGCCGCTCCAGTGTAGAAGGAGGCTATGTTCCCGCCGGAGTACCAGGTCGGCTGGTACTGCTTCTCCCGGAGGATGTCCGCGAACCTGTTCGCCCATGTCTCCGCGACGCCGAGGGCGAAGGCGTAGGGGAGCAGGGACTCGAAGACCTCGGGTGTCTCCTCGGGAGGGTTGAACATCTCGAGCCTGTGCCTCTCGGCCGTCCCCATGTACATCGCAAGCCCCTCGGCCTCGGCCAGCACCCTGTTGCCCT
>JBPOIK010000100.1:0-9986 GCA_052034525.1 Planctomycetota bacterium | reverse complement strand
AGATGCTGATGGACGCACGCCAGTATCTGTCGCGGTATGGCAACCATCTGATCGGCGGCGTGGTCGTGGTGGCCGCCGTGGTCGTGTTGTTCATGTATGTGCGGCATTCCCGGGCCGCCGGCCGGTCGGACGTGATTCAGCGGATCGAATCGGCCCAGTTCGTCGATGCGGAGGGCCGGCCGTTGAGCGATGCGGCACTGACCAACACGATTCAGGTTCTCGAACGGGTGATCCAGGAGAACCGCGAACCCGACCTGACCCGGCGGGCCCTGATGCACCTTTCCAGCGGCGTGCTGAGCCTGGCGATGAACGATCCGCAAAGCATGACTCCGGAATCGCTGACGGCCGCGGAAGGCGCGTGCAAGCGGCTGATCCGGGACTACGGCAATGAGCCCGTCGCCGTGGGCACGGCCCTGTTGCAGTTGGCGACCATCGAAGGCAACCGTTTCGTCCAGGATGGAGACCTCGCTCACCGAGACAAGGCCCGGGAGTATCTCGAGCAAATCACCCGGAACGATCGGAATCTCTTTACCGCCACACCGTATATGCCGCGCGCGCTGGAGGCACTGAACGAACTGGATCACACCTTCGAACCGGTGACGATGGCCGCGGATTTGCCGCCAGCGCCTCCTCCGGCGGATATCACGCTTACGCCGGCCCCCGTCTCTCCAGAGGTTGTGATTGAACCCGCTCCCGCATCGGAGCCCGTCTCCGAGGAACCGCCTGGGGAACCGGCGCCCGATGAGCAGGGGGCCGGGGCAGAGCCGGAACCGTCCGAGTAGGATCAACGGTGGTTGGAGCGGTCGGTCGCGTGACGGGCGATCGCGGGTCTGCGCCTGGGGGGAAAGTGCGTGGCGGTCAACTCGTGGCCGCGCACCGGGCGGAGGCGCCGGCGTCCGCCAGCCCGTTCTGATCGGGCTGGAATTCCGGCACCAGCGACTTGAGGCGTGCCACGATTTCCGGATGGGCCGCGTCGTCCGCAATGGCGACCAGGGATCGGATTCCAGCACACAACTGGTCCCAGTCTTCCGGCCGGTGGCGCCAGATGCCGATCTTGGGGTGTTTGGTGACGCTGACGTCTTCGCCGGCGATCGAGAGTTCTTCGAAAAGCTTCTCGCCGGGACGCATTCCCGTGAACACGATGTCGATGTCCACGTCCGGCCGCAGCCCGGAGAGTTGGATCATGTCACGCGCCAGGTCAACGATCTTCACCGGCTCGCCCATGTCGAGCACGTAGATCTCGCCGCCGCGTCCCATGGCGCCGGCCTCCAGCACGAGCTGGGCCGCTTCGGGGATGGTCATGAAGTACCGCTTCATCTCCGGGTGGGTGACCGTCAGCGGTCCTCCCTGTTCGATCTGCCGTTGGAAGATGGGCACCACGCTTCCGCTGCTGCCGAGCACGTTTCCGAACCGAACGGTCACGAACTGGGTGGAACTCCGCATGCTGAGTTGCTGGACGTACAGCTCCGCCACCCTTTTGCTGCAACCCATGATGCTGGTGGGGTTGACGGCCTTGTCTGTGGAGATCATCACCATTTTGGAGATGCCGGCGGCCACGGCGCAGTCCGCGACGGTTCGCGTGCCCACGACGTTGTTCTTGATCGCCTCGCCCGGGTTCAGCTCCATCATGGGGACGTGTTTGTGGGCGGCCGCGTGAAACACGGCGGACGGTTCGTGCGCGGCAAAAACCCGGTCCAGCCGGTCGCGGTCGCAGATGTCCGCCACGCAGGGCACGATGTCCAGATCCGGGAAGCTTCTGCGCAGCTCCCGGTCGATCTCAAACAGACTGTTTTCCGCCTGTTCGATCAAAAGCAGGCGGTGCGGGCGGAATCGGGCAATCTGCCGGCACATTTCCGAGCCAATGCTGCCACCCGCCCCCGTGACCGCAATGCGCTTTCCCGCCAGCTCCCGGCCGATCGCCTGTGTGTCCAGTTGAACGGGCTCCCGGCCGAGCAGGTCCTCGATGCTTACGGTCCGGATCTGGCTGACTTCGACACGACCCTCAATCAGATCGCTGACGGAAGGAATGGTACGGAACGTGATGCTGGCGCCCTGGCACGACTCTACGATCCGCCGGATTACCTTCGGTGACGCGCCCGGTATGGCGATCAGGATCTCCTCGACGTCTTTCTCTTCGGCGATCCGGGGAAGGTCCGCGGTGGTCCCCAGAATCTCCACGCCGTGGATGCGGTTGTGCAACCGCGACGCGTCGTCGTCCAGGAACCCGACCAGTTCGTGCTTCTCGCCGGATGTCAGGATTTCCCGGACGACGGTTTCACCCGCCCGTCCGGCGCCGATCACCAGCATTCGTCGCCGGTCCTCGTCCGAGCCTCGACGCAACTCCTCGTGGTACAATCGCCAGACCACTCGTGTGACCGAGACCAGGCCGATGGTGGCCACCAGATCAGCCAGAAACACCGCCGCCTGCCGGAACCCCAGTCCGGACGCCTCGATCAGCCGTTCCGCGAAGGCGGGCCGGAACATGGCCAGGCCGAAGTAGGAAAGCATGAACAGGAACGAGCCGGCATATGCCGCGGAGATGACTCCCAGCAGGTCGCGCAGACCCACGTATCGCCACGAGCGCCGGTACTGCTGGGACAGCGCGAAGACGATCCCTTTGATGGGAATGGCCAGGGCGGCCATCGGCAGATACAGGTAAAGCAGCCATCCGCCCCGGGTGATCACCCGGGCCTCTTCGGGTGAATAGAGCGTCTCCGGGAGCACCTGGTGGAAATTGTAAGCCAGGCCGAAGGCCATCAGGAGGGCCAAGGCGAACAGAAACCCGTGGGCCAGCACGGAAATGACCGTCCGATGCCGGGCGATGAAGGCCGCGGCGTGTTCGGGCGGATCGCCTTCGCCGGGCGGCGCAGATTGAACAAAGAGTTCCTCGGTCATAGCGCAGCTTCCATCGCTTCCCTTTCGGCCGTCGGTTCAGCCGCCGGACCGGGGTTCCGCCATTACACCGCTTCCGACCTGCTTCGACAAGTGGAGACGGAAAAACGGTGGCCCGGCCGGTCAGGCCAGACTGCGAGGCCGGAATCCGGTTTCCTCTGGTGTCGGCCATCTCATCGTCGGCAGTTCGACTTTTCTTTTCGCCAATCCGCGCGGCGAGAATGGGCAGGTCTCTGCGGCCACCGACCCAACCAGGCCCGGAGCCGCTGGACGGAGCGGAGAACTGGCCCTGCTGTCGGGCCGTCTGCATAATGCTCCGGCCTGGTGTCCCGGCCTCCGTCCGATAAAGGCGCTCCAGATGGATGCAACCGTCCGACTCGCAACACCGTGCTCGCGAACGCCCATGTCCGCCGGGTCGGTCGTTCTGATGGCCGTCCTGCTGGGGCTGGCCGTTCTGGTGCGCGTCTGGGATCTCGGGGCCCGCAGTCTCTGGCTGGATGAGGCGTTCAGTGTTCTGTACGCTCAATTGGATTGGCAGGACGTGATCGCCCTGCGCCGAACCGGAACCAATCCGCCTCTGTTTCACGTTCTGCTTTCTTCCTGGACCAACACGTTTGGCACGAGCGAGATTGCCATTCGGGCTCCTTCCGTCATTTTCAGCGTATTGGCCGTCTGGGCCATTTACGGGCTGGGCCGGCGGCTTTGCGACCGGCCGACCGGGCTCTGGGCGGCGGGCCTGCTTGCCATCAGCAACATGGCGGTCGCTTACGCGCAGGAAGCCCGCTTCTATGCTCTGATCGAGCTGGTGGCCATTCTGAGCACGTGGGCGGCGTATTCGTGGGTTCGTGTACCACGCAGGACGACCGGCCTGGCGTATCTGGCCCTGGCCGTGGTCTTCGTCTGGCTGCACACGTTCGCCTGGCCGATCCTGGCGGCGCACCTGGCGTGGGTCGTGATGTTGGCACGGCGAAGTCCGGACCGTGCCGAACGTCGGCGTCTGTGTCGAGGGGTTGTGATAGCCGGTGGGATCGTCATCGCCAGTTTCCTGCCGTGGGTGGCGATTCTGACGGACCAGGTTCGAACCGTCCTTCGTGGGTACTGGATTCCGCGTCCTGGCGCCGGGGAACCACTGGCGTGCCTCTATGACTACCTGGCGCCATTGCGATGGGGAATCACCCGGTACGCGGTGGCGGGGTTCGCCGGCATCGTGGCGGTCCGGGCGGCGGTGCGATGGATGGGGGGGCGCGCCGTTCCGCAGCCGCCGTCGGACGAACCCGGTCGTCCGTCCGCAATCCCCCTGCTTCTGTTGTGGCTGGTGATTCCCGTCGCGATCCCGTGGCTTTGGTCCCGCGTGGCCACGCCGATTTTTCAGATCAAGTACACCATCGTGGCCCAGCCGGCCGCGATCCTGCTTCTGGCCCGGCTGGCGGTGCGTCGGCCGATCCCAGCGATGATCATTCTGGCGGCGGTCAGCCTGGTGAGGCCTCCCAGCGCAGACTATCCCCTGGTAATAGAAGACTGGCGGGAAGCCGCGCGGATCATCCAGGACTCGGGTCCGGACGCCGCTCCGGTCTACGTGTACCGCGACTATTGCACGTTCCCCCTGGCCTACTACCTGGAGTCCGATGCACGCATCATTCCCGTTTTGGCGCGGGACCAGGGCCGCAGCGATTTCGCGGGGTACACGTCCAATCCCGCGGTCTGTTTCGACGACATGCTCGAGCGGCTCAGAACCCAGGAGGGTCCGGCCTGGCTCGTGCTGGCCCGCGTGCGCGGAAGCGACAACAGACATTTCGAGCAGGTCTGGGTTGACGTCGAATCCGTGCGAGCGATCGTCGAACACAGGAGACTCGCGGAGGTGGACGTTCTGCGCCTGCAGCCGTGGGTCTTGGCCGGTGTCGCGCAAGGAGCGGATTCGTGAAGACCGTGATCGCTACGGACAGCTTCAAGGGGACGCTTTCTTCCCTGGCGGCCGCAGAGGCGATGCGCGAAGGGGTCTTGCGGGTGCGGCCCGACGCCGAGGCGATCGTCGTTCCGATGGCCGACGGGGGCGAGGGCACGGTGGACGCGGTGCTGGCCGCCGTCGGCGGCCGCCGAATCGAGGCAAACGTTCGAGACCCGCTGGGCCGTGCCGTGCGGGCGACGTTCGGCCGACTGCCCGACGGGCGGACGGCCATTGTAGAGATGGCCGCGTCGAGCGGCCTGACGTTGCTGCGTCCGGACGAGCGGGATCCGCTGCGGACGAGCACGTACGGCACGGGCCAACAACTGGCGGCCGCCCTGGACACGGGCGGCGCGCGCGTGCTCATCGGCGTGGGGGGCAGCGCCACGGTGGACGGCGGCTGCGGCTGCGCGCAGGCACTGGGCGTGCAGTTCATCGCGCCGGACGGCACGATTCTGCCGGCCGGACTGGCCGGCGGCGACCTGCATCAGATTCACCGGATCGACGTTTCCGCGCGGAATGCCCGGCTGGATGCGGTGGAATTGCTCGTCCTGTGCGACGTGCAGAACCCGTTGTGCGGGCCGAACGGCGCGTCTGCGGTCTACGGCCCGCAGAAGGGCGCCAGCCCCGCGCAGGTGCGCCGGTTGGAGGCGAACCTCCGGCATCTGGCCGCGGTGATCGAGCGTGATCTGCGTGTTGCCGTTACCGATCTGCCGGGCGCCGGCGCTGCGGGCGGGCTGGCCGCCGGACTGGTCGCGTTTCTGGGCGGTCGGATCCGAAGTGGCGTGGAAAGCGTGATCGAATTGACGCGGCTGTTCGAGCGCGTGCGCGGCGCCGACCTGGTGATTACCGGTGAAGGGCGGTTTGATCCCCAGTCGCGCATGGGCAAGACGGTGTGGGGCGTGGCCGCGTGCGCGCGTCGGGCCGGCGTGCCCGTCCTGGTGATCGCCGGTCGCGTCGCCGACGACACGGTGCATGACGAAGCCGACGGGATTGCCGCGGTCCGCGCTGTGAGCCGTCCACAAGACCCCGAGCCGGAATCGCCGGCGACGGCCGCCCGGCAGCTTGCCGATCGCACGGGGGAGTTTCTGCGGGAATGGTTCGGCTCGAACGATTCATCGGTCCGGTGACCGCGTTTGTACCATGCTTCCGGAAGCGACCGCATATTGCGTTGGCGCCGGCTTGGCGGCCGGGCGCGGCGAAACGGTTTCCTCCGTCGCGTCCGACATGGCCGTCACGGCGCAGGTCGCCAGCAGAACCGGACCGATGCCGTGCGACTCGTTACGTTCAGGCTTCCGGTTGAGGTAGGCTTGTTCGGAGGCCTGCGTGCGCGTGCCGGGGCAGATGTTGTCGATGTCCGCGTTCAGCGAGATCATGCGGGACAGGCCGGCGTGACCTCGTGCAATTGCATCGACGTATTGCGGCTCAAGCCAGCCCCGTTGAACCCCGCGGGCGAGGGCGTAGAGGAACATTCCCGTGCAGGACGTTTCTTCGTAGCTGTCCGGTCGATTCAACAGTTGATGCCACATGCCGCGGGGGCCCTGGTGCCGGACGATCGCCCGGGCGAATTCCCGAAACGACCCGAGCAGTTCGTCAAGGCCGGGGTATCCCTCGGGAATGGTGTCGAGCACCTCGACCATGGCCAGGGCGACCCAACCGTTGGCCCGTCCCCAGTAGCCGGGCGAGGGGCCGGCTCCGTGCCAGTTCCAGCCGTGATGGTACAGCCCGACCCGCGGATCGCGAAGCTTCTGCGCGAACCCCCGGAACTGGACCAGGACGTCGTCGTAATAGGCTGTGTCGCCCAGACAGGTGCCCGCTTTGGCCATCAGGGGCGTTACCATGAAAAGTGCGTCGGCCCAGATGCGGCCGCGCTGCGGGTCGGCATGATAGGCGATCAGGCCGTCGGGTGTCCGCGCGACATCATGCCGGAAGAAGCGAGCCGCTTCGAGCGCGTCGTCCAGGAAGCGATGATCGCCGCTGCGGAGGGAATACTCCAGAATGGTGTGCGCCATGGCGCCGATGTAGTCGATCGGCTCGCTTCCACCATGCACGAGGATGCGCCCGTTGGCGTCGTAGCTGGTCAGCGACGCGCGAACCTGTTCCAGGTACGTCGACCGGCCGGTCTGCTCGTGCAGCAGCAGCAGCGCCCACAGCGTGACACCCTGCGTATATTTCCAATGGTAGATGACGTGGGTCCCGCCGCGCGTGCTGTCGATCGCGTCCGGGTACTTGCTGGCGATATACCGTGCGGCCACGATGCCCGCCTGCAGTTCCGGATCGCTGGGGGCCGGCAGATCAGCCAGTCTTGAACGACAGCCGGCCAGAAGCAGTACGCCGGCGGCCGTCGACAGAACAACCGGAATTCGGCGCATGGCCTGTGTCCTCCAGCCCGCGGCAGGCGGTCGGGCCGGCATTTGTCCGCGCAGATCGCCACCCGGCAGCGCTGGCCGCTCCGATGGATGATAGCGCGCCCGGACCGATCGACAAGCTGCGCCTTCGTCCGTGGGACTGCACTCGGTTGCGGAACCGGCTTCCTGGTGACCGATCGATCGGGAGTGCGCGGATGCTACCGGGAGAGATTCGTCAGGTTCTCCAGAGCGCTGCCGGCGTGGCCGAAGCTCTGGCCGATGATGGCGAACGCGGCCAGCACCGCGAGCCACGCGAACAGGGCGAACGCGCTGCTGCCGATCCCCAGCCAGGCCCAGAGCCGACCGCGACGCGGCGTGCCGGCGCGGCGGGCGCGATGAATGCGGACCAGTCCGGCTACGCCCAGCCCGATGCCCAACACCTGGGAGATCACAGGCACGACCGCGGAAAAGCCAAGAACGGCCGAGGCGATGGCCAAACCGTCGGTTGGGGCGTGGTTGGCAGAGGGGAGCGGCGTCGACTGGACGGGCAGCCGAAGTGGCCGGGCCTCGACCAGCACATGCGGTTCTCGGACCTGAGCCACGACGATCGTGTCTGATTTGTCTGTCTCGCCCGTTGCGTGTGGCGTACAGGCCGGTGCGTGCATGAGCACTCTCCGCGGCGATTTTCCGCCCAAATGTACGATACGACAGTCTGCCAAGGCGGATTCTGTTTCCGGACGCACAAGCCCCGCGCGTTTTTCCGTCCGGGTGGCCGCACGTGCGCGTTGGAAGGGTCAATCCGCGCCTGGGAAGCGTGACGGGCACGGTTCGCACAGTGAAACGAGGGAGGGGGACCGGTTTTCCGGTGGGCTACTCCGCTGGTTGGGTTGTGGGCGGTTCGGCGGTCTTCTGCCGCGGCCGCTCGGCATCGTCCGGTGGTTTGATCCGCTGACCGATGATTTCGACCATTTCCGGGCCGCGCAGGTCCACCTCGGCCACGTTGCCGTCGGGGTTGATCAAGACGGTGAAGGGGATGGCGTGGGCCCCGTACGCCTCAGCCGTCTGGCGGGCGCCGCCGGCATCGCCGAACACCTGCGACCAATGAAGCCCGGCCTGCTTGACGACCGCCTCAAGAGCAGCCGCGCTGTCGTCCAGGCTGATGCTGATCATCCGGAAGTCACTGCGCTTTCCGTGGGCCTCCCAGACGGCCTTCATGTTCGGCAGTTCGGCCATGCACGGTCCGCACCAGGTGGCCCAGAAATCCAGCAGGATCCACGAGCCCTTCAGGCCGTCCGAGGTGAGCCGCTTGCCGTCGAGCGTGAGCAGATTCAGCGGTGGCGCGGCGTCGCCCGTCTTGAGCCCCGAGAGGAACCCGTCTCCTTCCTTCTGGCGCGTGCGGGCCGGGAGGGTGAACGTGTAGGGCTCTTCCCGCGCCTGCACCGTCTGGCTGCGCAGGTCGGCGTACCCGCGGCCGAAAACGGCGATCGTGAACGGATCGGCCGGCGCGTTGTACAGTATGAACCTGCCTTCCGGGTCCGTGAGAGCCTGAAGCCCCAGAGTGTTCCACGATCGCCATTGCGTGATCTGCACGTGAGCGTCGGGCACGGGTTTGCCTTCGCCGTCGACTACTTGCCCCTTCAAGTCCTGCGCCGGTCCCAGTGTGAAATCCAGTTGTGTCTGTTCGCCGGCTGCCAGGCGAACCTCCTTCAGCTCCGGAGCGCAGCCCGGGCGATACACGGTGACGGGGCTGCGACCGGGCGGCACGCCTTCGATCCGATACTCGCCGTTGAAATCGGTCCAGGTTGCCGGCAGGGCGTCGGGCAACCCTTCGCCGACGATCACGCGAGTCCCGCCCAGCGGGTCCGTCGACTGTGCGTCCGTTACCTTGCCGGTCAGCACGGCGGCGCGGATCATGATGAGTCCACAGGAAGATTCCGTTTCGTCCGGGTCGAGGGTCACGACGCGGTCATAGCCAACGGACGCGACGTGCCCCGGGTGTTCGAGGTGAACGAGCAGTTCTGTGACGTCGGCGTTTACGCCCCGGAAAACGGTGTCACCGGCGTCGTCCGTGACGCCCGACAGCATGTCACCGGTGGCCGGCACCAGAACGGCGACCGTGGCGCCCGCCACCCGTTGGCCCAGATCGTCGGCGATTCGGAACCGGACCACTCGCTCGCGGCGCAGAAACACCACCAGCTCGCCCATATCCGCGAAGTCCTGTACGGGCAGTCGGCCGCGTCCGTATCCCGGAGACTCCACGATGACCTCGCCCGGGCCGGGTTGCAGGCCCGCCACGCGAAATCGTCCATCGGTTTCGGTCTGGGCGGACCACCGATTGCGGCCGGCTTCGATTTTTACCGTCGCTTCCGCCACTGGTATGTCGCGATCAGCGTCTCGTACGATGCCGAAAGCGACGACCGTTCCCTCCAGCTCCACATCAACGAACGGCGGCGGATCGTCTTCAGCGGTCAGTTCCGCCACTTGCGTCACGTCTTTGTATCCCCATTTCGTGAAGGTCACGACGGCGGTCCCCTTCCGCCGCTCGCCGAACAGAATTGCGAAATCCCCCGTCTCGTCCGTGGTGGCAGTGTTAAGGTATTCGAGCTTGCCATCGGGCGTCTTAAGATGCGCCACGATCTTCACGTCCTCCACGCCGATGCCCAGCAGGTTGAAGCACTGACCTTCCAGAATGACCACCAGCTCCCGGTCGGCGGGGGCCGTGGTTGCTGCGGGAACGGTCGTGAGTGTTTTGCCGGTTGGTGAACCCAGCAGGGCCGCGCTGATCATCGCCCACCAGCCGATTC
>JBPOIK010000154.1:0-22530 GCA_052034525.1 Planctomycetota bacterium | reverse complement strand
GCGCTGCAGGTCCACCTCCCCCGCCGGAACCACCACCGTCGTCGAACCCACCTGACGCGTTTCCTTCAGGACCCTAGTCATCGGTCTTCCACTTCAGCATCGTCAGGCAGGTGCCGCCGCCCACCGCCGGTTCGTAACTCACTTCGTCCATCACCGAACGAATGATATGAACCCCCAGCCCGCCCGGTCGAACCTCCTCCAGATCCCGTCCGCAGATCGCCTCGTGGTCCACTGGGCGTCCGTAGTCGCGCACCACAAACCGAAGCCCCGTACGCTGTTCCCCCGACATCGCCTCGATGCTCAGCCGAATCGGCCGGTCTGCCTGCATCCCGTAGCAGTGCTTGATCACGTTGGCCAGGGCCTCATCCACGGCCAGCGCCATCTGCTCCGCGTCCGCTTCCGCAAAACCCGCATCCACAGACACTTGACGCACGGTCGCTCGCACCTGGCCCAGGTTCGACGGATCGCTCAGCAGGCTCAGTTCCAGCGGCGCGGGCCCACTCACCGGATTTCATCTCCCGGCGAGCCGGGGCCGCCCGTCTCTTGAGCGGAAACGGATCCCGACGCGCCTTGATCTGCCACACCCGCCACGAAAGCCCGCCAGCGGCCCACCGCCGCCCGACGCTGTCTGATCGGGTCCCCATATCCATAGCCCAGACGCGTCCCCGTCAGCTTCTCCAGCCCCAGAACGGCGTAGAAGCGCACCCCCTCATCCTCGTCTTCCAGACGGTCCACCAGCCGCGCAATCAGATCCGCCGGCCTCGGTCGGCCCACGGAAGGCAACGAAGATCCGCTCGCCCGGTTGGTTAAATCCACAATGGCGGCGATCCGCTGCCCCGGATCCGGGGATTCAAGCCGCTCCAGCCCTTGACGTGGAGCATGGCACCCGGCCAGCGCCAGAGAACCGGCGGCCAGCGCGAGTAACCCAATTCGTTGATACCACCGGTATGTCACGGGCCCCGCCACAAGAGTCGCTGTAAACAGTGGTTGAGATTATAAAGCCGGCCCAGAACCGTGCAACGGCCTCCTGTCCACAGACTGGCCACCGCCCTACAATGCGGCCAAACGCTTTCGGTCCGGGTGCCTTGTTTCGCGAATCCGGAACTGGCGTGTCAACAACCGTTCGGCTGTGATGACGGATCAGCAATCAGCAGAACTCCGCTGGCTCTCCCCGGACGCTCCGGACTACCGACCCGCGTTGCGCTTCGTAGTTGCGGGCCACACCATTCCCGACACCGAAACCGAACGCCGGGTGAACAGCCTGCTGGAGTTCGTCGCGCAGTTGACGCTGGAAATCAACCCGCTGATCGCCTGTTACCAGAATCGACGTCTGGTGTGCGCATGCGCGGCTATTCCGTCTCCCGGTCGGACGTGTCTTCTCTATCTTCCCCCGGATCGCATTGCGCGGCGCCGGCCGGGAGACCTGGCGAACCTGCTTGCCGCCCTGTGCCAGCGGTTGTGGTCGCAGTCGATCGCAGTCGTTCAGGCCATGGTGCCGCCGGGGGCCGCGAACACCGAGGAAGTCCTTGTCGCCGCGAAGTTTCGGTTCCTCGCGGAACTCGTCTTTCTCGAGCGGCCCGTCCACGCGCCGCCGGGTACGACGCGTGTGCGTTCGGATCTGACGTTCGTCTCCTATTCTCCCGAACGACACTCGCTTTTCATCGACGCGCTGGAACGAACGTACGTCGACAGCCTGGACTGCCCGCCACTGACCGGTCTGCGCCAGACGCAAGACGTGCTGGCCACCCATCGCGCGGCGGGCGTATTCAGCCCCGATCTGTGGTGGGTGGCCCTGCGGGGCGACCGCATCGCTGGAGTGCTGCTGCTGTCCCAGGTATTGCGTCGACCGGCGCTGGAAGTCGTCTATATGGGCGTGGCCGCCGATGCACGACAGACCGGGGTAGGCCACGCGCTGCTGGCGCGGGCGGCGGAAACGTGCGCCGCTCGCCAGAAAACCTGCCTGACTCTGGCCGTCGACAGTTGCAACACGCCGGCCACGGTGCTCTACCAGCGATGGGGGTTCGCCGAAACCACACGACGTCGGGCGTGGATCGCATCACCACCGCCGGCGAATCGTGAATAACTGCCCGGTTTTTCCAGAATTCGTCCACACCGCCGCCGGGGTTCTGTGCTCAGAAAAAAAACTTTCTTCTGTTCCGCGCGTCTAACTCTCGGCGCGACGGAACGTACCTGATTGTGCATAAGAATTCGCTCATGAGTTTTGGTTGACGTATCCCGCGGCCGGCGGTAGACTGCACTCCGTGATGAGACGTTCAGATCGACGCGGTCAGGGACGATAGCTCGCACGATTCCGACCCGAAGACAAGCCTTTCCGAAAAGCTCGAACGCGCGACCCCGCAGGGGAGGAGTATGCAGTGAGCGTCTGCGTTACCGACACTGTTTGTCTGCTCGAAAGCCGCATCGCGGAGAAAGTCGGGCCCCAACGATTCAAAGTATGGTTCAAGAATGCGACCCGCTTCACCCTGACAGACGGGTTCCTCAAGGTGGACGTCCCCAACCAGTTTGTCGGCAGTTGGATCGAGAAGCACTTCTCCGAGACGATTGAATGCGCGGCGGAAGAAGTGACCGGTCAGCGCCTGGCCGTTTCGTACGCCATCGATCCGTCGCTGGCCCGCACGCTTCGCAAGAAACAACCGGACTCCCAGGTGGACTTCGCCGCCAACAACCCCGAGCGACTCGCCCGCATTCACCGACGCCGGGGCGGCCCGCCGCCGGGCCCTCCGCTGCGCGGAACCTTCGAGGACTTCGTCGTGGGCGACTCCAACCGCCTGGCCTATCACGCGGCGAGAATGGTGGCCGAGCAGCCGGCCCAGCAATACAACCCGCTGTTTCTGCACGGCGGTTGCGGCGTGGGCAAAACGCACCTGCTGCAGGCCATCTGCAACGACGCCAAAGAGCGCCACGCCAACCTCAACTGGGTCTACGTATCCGGAGAGGATTTCACGAATCAGTTCGTCTACGCCATCAAAACGGGCGAGCTCGACGCCTTCCGGCATCGTTATCGCTGCGTGGATATGCTCGTGCTCGACGACATCCATTTTTTCGCCAACAAGCGCGCCACCCAGGACGAATTCCTCCACACGTTCAACGCCATCGACGTCGCGGGCAAACAGGTGGTCATGGCCTCCGACGCTCCCCCCATGATGATCGGACACCTTTCCGAATCGCTCGTCAACCGGTTCGTCTCTGGTATGGTCGTTCAGATTCAGGCGCCGGATCTCGAAACCCGGACCGCCTTCCTCCGTCGCCGCGCGTCCGCCCTGAAGATGGAAGTGCCCGAGCCGGTCCTTCACCATGTCGCGGAGGCGTTTCAGGCGAACATCCGCGAGCTGGAAGGCGCCCTGCTCAAGCTGGTGGCCATGGCCCGGCTGACCAATCAGCCCCTCACCCTGTCGCTGGCCGAACGGGGCCTGCGCGATCTGGTGCAGCACGCCGTGCCGGTCGTCCGGCTCTCCGACATCGAAAGCATCTCCGCCATCTTCTTCGGGCTGACGCCGGCCGACCTGCACACGTCGCGCAAAACGAGGACGATTGCGCTGGCGCGCGGCGTCGCCATGTATCTGGCTCGCAAGCATACGGACATGAGTTTTCCCGAGATCGCCCGCCACATGGGCAACAAAAACCATACGACGGTCATCCTGGCCGCCCGCCGCATCAACAAGATGCTCAATGAGGACGCGGCCGCCCAGTGGATGACCCCCGCGGGCGAGAAAGAAATGCCCATCCGGACCGTGGTGGCGCAGTTGGAAGAGCAATTCAGCGGCGCCAGAACCGCGCAGGACACAACTCTGTCGGCACCGGCCGTCCAGACCGCCTGACGCGGCGACGACTGAACACCCCGGGCTGCCAACGACCTGCGACCCCGGGGAAAAACGGGAAAGGCAGACCTTCTCGATGGTGCCTGGCCAGGGCCGGTGCGACGCAATGACTTCACGGGAGACCCCTTCGCGGGTCAGACATGGCGCGGTTGTGTCGGATGCGGAAGCTCAGCAGCTTCCGCATCGGCACTTCTGCCGGCACTCCGCCGACATCCGATCCGCCGTCGCGCGGTCGCGACCTCCGGTCACAAGAGCGGCGACGCCAGCCGGGCCAGACCCACCCCGATGGATTCCGTGAACGAACGGGCCTCCAGGTCCGACACGTGGATCCGGCGGGATCGCTCACGCAGCCCCGTGAAATCGTCGTACAACTCCTCGGCCAGACCCATGCTGTACAGCATGGTGGACACCTCGAAGTTGATACGAAAGCTTCGCTCGTCCATGTTCGCCGAACCCACCATCGCCCACTCGCGATCCACGATCATCACCTTCGAATGCAGCATCGTCTCGTCGTGCTCGTAGATCTCCACCCCCGCCCGGCAGAGCGATTCGTAGAAGCTCCGGCCGGCCCACAGAACCACTCGCTGGTTCGTCAGAGTCGGGATCATCACGGACACCTCCACTCCGCGATACGCCGCCGCCTGCAGCGCCACCACCACGGCCGCGTCCGGCACGAAATACGGCGTGATGACATGAATCGACGATCGCGCCGCCTGAATGGCCGCAAACACCATATGGTGTGTCACGTGGATCGGCTGGTCCGGCCCCGACGGCACCACCTGCACCGTATGCAGCCCCTGGACCGGCGGCGTCGGGAAATACTCGTCCGTCACCAGGTCCTCCCTCGTGGTGTAGTGCCAGTCTTCGACAAAGACCTCCTGCAGATGATGCACGCCCGGACCTACAATCCGCAGGTGCGTGTCGCGCCACGGGCTGATCCTGACCCAACGCCCGCGGTACTCATCTCCGATGTTCTGACTGCCCGTGAACCCCACCCGCCCGTCAATCACCGCGATCTTGCGGTGGTTCCGGAAGTTCACCCGCCAGCGTCCCCGCCACGGCAGTACCGGCATGGCAAATGCCACTTCCACGCCGGCCTTTCGCAAACGGCGCACGAACCCCCGGGGCAGACCCCAGCACCCGATGAAGTCCAACAGCAGCCGGCACTGAACTCCCTGCTGCGCCTTGCGGATCAGAAGGTCCGCCACGGCCGTCCCCGTCTCGTCCGGCTGGAAGATGTAATACTCCAGATGCACGTGCGATTCCGCCGCCTCGATGGCCAATTGAAGGGCCAGAAGAGTCTTCTCGGCATCGTGAAAGATCGTCACCTCGTTGCCCGAGGTAGCCGGAAAGCACCCCAGACGCTCCGCCTGCGCCATCAGTTGCCGCACGCCGGTGGGTGGCACCGGCAGCGGCTGAATCGCCTCATGCGACTGCAGAGCCTCGATCCTGCGCGTCAGTGGTCCGGCCAACGGCTTACGCCGGCGCCGACGGCGGCGCTGATGCCGCAGCATCCGCCGCTCCCCGACCAGCAGGAACAAAACCAGCCCCACTCCCGGCATCAACAACAAAGCCAGGATCCAGGCCAGCATCGCCCGCGGCTCCCGTGGACGACGGAGAATCGACAGAATGGCCACAAAAGCGGCCACTTCCGTTGCCGCCACCAGGATGGTCCAGGGCCAGTGGAACATGACGAAGAATCACTCAAGATACAATGTGTCACCCGGTTGCACGGTCGGCCTGTGCGTGAGCCGCTCCGCCAGTTCCTCGCGATCCTGGGCGAACAGAGGGCTGATCTCGAGCGTGGCGTCCACCTGTCCGTCCGGTCGTCGCGGCACGTTCACGCCGCACGAGGCAAGCCAGGCCGCCGCCCGTGCCGTCAGATCGCGGCGGGCGCTCTCCGCGCTGTCCACCCCCGTCGCGTTCTTGACCGGGCTGAACACTTCCGCCCGCCGGGACTCCAGAATCAGCGTTCGATCCGCCAGAGGCAGCGCGTCAAACACGAACATCTCAAGCTTCACGGCATTGGGTTCCGCCGGATCGATCCGCTCGCCCGATTCCAGTCGGATGTACGGCACTTTCTTGAGCGCTCGATGCCAGGGCAGCTTCATCGCGTGAATGTTCTCCGTCAACCGCTCGACAAACGACCGCGCGAAGACGTGGATGGCAATGCTGCCGTAGTTCAGGCGGCGCGATCCGTCTGCGTTCCGGGACCGGGCCAGCGCCTCCGGCAGGTCGGAGTACTCGATTACGCAGGTCCGGCCCCCCACGCGCGCGAAATTGCCGACCTTTTCCAGGTCGTCCACCTTCGTCACGGTGATGCTCGACAGTTGTGACTCGCACTTGCGGTGCAGACCCAGGAACACCGGATCAACCGGCCGGACGAGCGGATTGTCCACCTGAAAATAGCTGATGGCCTGGACCCCCCGGCGCGCCATGTCCCGCAACGCTCCGGTGGTGGCCAGTGCCCGCAATGCCCCGCCGTGCCCATCGGGCGACACCGCCACGCGATGCTTCTGGTCGAGCAGGATGCGCCCATCCGTCCCCAACGCCGGCATCATCCCCTGCCGGAAGAAGATCACGTTCTCCGGCCGCAGGCCGAAGTACTTGTTGGCGGCGAAGTATTCGCGCGTGGGCGCGTCGTTCAGGTCGCTGGTCATGATGTACCACGGCACCATGCCGCCGCAACTCCGCTGAGCCGACAGGATGGACTCCGCAAAAAGCTGGAACAGGCTCTTGTTCTTCACAGGCGAGATCGGAAACATCCCCTTGGGGCCGTCGTATCCCAGTCGGGTGCCCTGCCCGCCCGCCACGACCAGCGCCGCCACCTGCCCCGCCGCCACCATCTCAGCCCCGGCGGCCGCCGCCTCTCGATGCTCCGGCGATCCGGGCGCAATCCGCATCACCTCCGGCGGCTCGATGGCATGCTCCACACCCGCCTCCGGGGCTGACAGAACGTGCGTGGGGACCAGACGGGCCACCTGCTCGAAGTCCACCCGTGCCAGATCGGCCCGCAAAGCGTCGCGCTCGGCGGCCGCCAGTTCATCCCAGAACGTCAACAGATGGGCCTGGCCATACTTCCGCAATACCCGCCGGATTTCGTCGATTTCCACGGATGTCATCCCTTCCACCACAATGCGGTTCTTCCCGGATTCATCGCGACTCTGCCGTGTCATGCCAGCATCCGCCGGCGTCTGCCAGCGAATGCCGTCAACCGCCGGTCTTTGTCGTGCCGATACTTATGACCGGTACGCCATAGTGTCAACGCGGAATCTGCCGATGGGCGAATCACAGAACCAATCCGCCCCGAACACGCTGTCCCGCCGCGCCTTCCTCGCCGGTACGACGGCCGCCGCTGCGGGGCTGGCCATCGCGGGAACCCCGCGCCTGACGGAACGCACGACCACCCAACCGGCCACCGCCACGCGGCCTTCCAGTCCACTGGTTACCCAGGTTCGATCAGAGTATGTGATCGAGGGCCGAACTATCCAGAAGACTATTCTCGGAGAAATGCTGGACTGGTCCCTTTGCGCCCTTACAGACAGTACCAGCGCCACCCAGGCCTGGAAATCGATTCTTCGGCCGGACGACGTCGTCGCCCTCAAATTCAATCAATCCGCCGCCCCGATCCTGGGAACCACTCTGACCTTCGCCGAGGTTCTCATCGAGAGCCTCATCTGTGCCGGCTGGAAGCCCGAACAACTTGTCCCCATGGAGGTACCCGATGCAATCCATTTGACCTTCGGCACCACCCGGCCGTCGATGGACTGGCAGAAGGACGAGGTGGATTTCGGAAGCGGCCAGGACCGCCTTGCGGCCGTTCTCAACCAAGTGACGGCCATCGTGAACATTCCGTTCATGAAAACCCACAACATCGCCGGCCTGACCGCCTGCCTGAAAAACCTGTCCCACGCCCTGATCAAGCATCCCGCCCGATTCCACGACAACCACTGCAGTCCCTACATCGGGGACATCGTGTCGCTGCCCCAAATTCGAGACAAACTTCGTGTAAACATCGTCAACGCACTCCGCTCGGTGTTTGCCGGCGGCCCCGAAGCGAGAGAAGAGACCACCTGGCAAAGCGGCATGGTTTTGAGTGGGTTCGATCCAGTCGCCGTAGATACAGTATGTCTGGATAAACTCAACCGTCACCGCAGGACGCGCCTCGACTCCTCTCAAAAGCCCCTGCCGTACATCGACGCAGATCCGGCCATGACTGAGCATCTTCGCGCAGCCTCGCAGAAGGGGCTCGGCTGCTGCCAACTGCACTCCATCCGCATTCTCGAACGCCTCTTCTGACTGCTTGGGCAAGCGGAGGCTCGACCGCCGCCAACACCTCCAAAGGCTCAATTGGCCTGGAAAAACTCGTTGACACCCTCCGGGGACGGTAGTACGATAATAATGGTTCGTGAGGCAACGGGTTGCCTGTAATACATTCATACTTGCGTCGTACGGGTTGAGTATATTTGTCCTGATCCTCGCTACGCGGCGGAAACCGCACTCAGTATTTTCATCCTAACCAAGCGTTCCGCACCCGCGTCTCACCAGCCAAATGCAGTTGCGGTGATCTTGTGGCCTGGAGGTTCCCTTGGGGCGTTCCTGTGCAGGGTCTGCTGTGTGACGTGCGCCCCGGCTTGCCCGCATCGGGGAACGATGAGGCCCAATCGTAAGCCGCTCAACTGAAACTCGGATCAATGGCGCGTGATGGCGAAGCTGGCGTGTGCTGGCGGTTGTCACGCGTAAACTAGGAAGGTCAGGTTCCCAGGCGGGGTTGCCGGGGCGTTCCCGGACGCCTCGTCCGGACCGGTTGGAGAGGCTGCAAAGGACAGGGCTGTCGAGCATCCGCGTCTTGAGGCCTCGTGGGAGTCCCGGCGCGGGGAATCATGTGTCCGGTAAATCCCCGTCCTGTCCGGCCTCGAAGTCCGGCGCAGGGAAGTCAGGAAGTAGTGCGTCAGAGCACTGGAGGTGTGTCAGTGAAAAAGAAAAAGGGATTCACTCTGATTGAGCTGCTGGTCGTGGTGGCGATCATTGCGCTGCTGATCTCCATCCTCCTGCCCAGCTTGTCGCGTGCGCGCGAGCTCGCCAAACGAATGACGTGCGGAACCAATGTCAGGGGCATCGGCACGTCGTGCAAAATCTACGCCAACGAGAATGAGGAAATGTGGCCGCTGCCCGCGTTCCAAGACAACATATCAGTCATCAAACAGTGGTGCATTGATGCAGCCGCTGACCCGAGCGGCGTCGGTACCAACCAACAAGGCATGACGCCAAGAAATATCGTGAGCGACACTACCACAACCGCACTCTCCGTGACGCGGTGTTTCTGGATGCTTGTCCGCTCGGGTGAGGTTTCGCCCAAGCAGTTCATCTGCCCGAGCAGTGGAGACCAGCCGGACACAGGTAATGCTGAACTCTTCTATGACTTTGAGAAAATCGGCACGATCAGCTATGGCTATCGCGTGCCTTACGGCCCGAACGACACGCGGCCGAGCGAGAACCTTGATAACCGCATCGTTGTAGTTGCGGACAAGGGGCCGATCGGTACCGCTTCCGTCGACGATGCCATGTGGGAGCGGCTCTTCAACACCTCGAATGGTGTCTTCCCCGTCTCTCCCCCTGCAGAGTGGGTCCCCTTCAACTCCCCCAACCACGGTGGCAAGGGGCAAGGGGAAGGTCAAAACTGCCTATTTGCGGACGGACATACTTCCTTCGAAAGAAAGCCGATCGCCGGTATCGACAATGACAACATCTATTCCGCTTTCACGCCGAACATCGGCCTCCCGATAAATCGCGCCAAGGGAACCATCAAAGTCAAACCTAGCGGCCGCGTGGTGTGGTATCCGGGCCAGGACTCCATGGGTACCGGCCCCGGCGGCTACTCGAGCACAGATTCGCTGATCTGGCCGTAGTCTCACGTACGACACGGCGAGCATCCCGCAGCAAACTTTCCATCCGGCGGTGGGCTACGTCCCGCCGCCGGATTTCTTTTTTCCGGTGTGGCAGGCGGGAGAACTCCGGTATTTCCCTCTTCCCTTTCCGCACCGTTTGCTCTCGCACTCCCGCCCCCGCGCAGATGCTTTGGCTGGAAGCTCCACGGCGAATTGTCCGATAAACAGAGACAACAGGCGATACTGTGCCCCTGGCAGTATTGAAAACCGCCTTCTGGCAGTTATCCAGTGGGGTTGGTGGCCGTGTGCTGCCGAGCGGGAGGATGTCTATGCGCGGATATGTCGTCGTCGCGCTGCTGTGCGGGGGCGCGTTGTGCGGGGGTTCACCGAGTCGGGCCGTCGCCGCACCGCCGGATATGGCGGTCGTGCCGGCAACAGACACCCAGCCCTCGGGACCGGTGCACGAGTTTGCCGTCGGCGTGTACGAGGTGTCGAACGCGGAGTTCGCCGCGTTCCTGAACGACGCTCTGGCCAATCTGACCAACGAGCGCGGACATTACCTGTACTTTGACATCGACTCCGGCGACGTGTACCTGCACACGAACCTGAACGGAACAATCGGCACGGCGGGGACAGGGACACTGGTGTTCAAGGCCTCGGACGCTGGCCGCATCAGCTATGCCGGCGGGAGTTATTCCGTCTCGGCCGGGTACGAAACGCATCCGGTCGTCGGCGTAAGCTGGTACGGCGCGCTGAAATACTGCAATTGGCTCACGCTGGACCAGGGCCTGACGGCTGATGATCGGGCGTACACGGAGGGGGGATTACCGGCCGACTGGCATCCGGTCACCATCTCCGCGGCGAGCTGGCAATCGCGAGACCTCAACGCCTCGGAACGCCAGCAGCTTGCCACCACCGTCCAGGGGTTCCGGCTGCCCATGGATCACGCCTCCGCCGTCGCCTCGCTGTACAACGAATGGTACAAGGCCGCCGCCTGGACCGGCGCCGGCAACGCAACGTACGGCTTCGGTCGCGACACGCTCACCGCAGCCGACGCCAACTACCAGGACAGCGGCGACCCCTTCGACAACGGAACCACGCCCGTAGGCTTCTACGACGGCCAGAGCCGCCTGGCGGACCAGACGCTCACGCAGGATACGGGCAATCGGTACGGACTGTATGACGCCAGCGGAAACGTCTTTGAATGGGTGCAGGACCAGGCCGGCAATCCGTCATCCCGGCGGGCCCGCGGAGGCGCGTTCAATCTGCCGGGCAGTTTCGTGCGGGCGGACA
Organism: Planctomycetota bacterium; assembly: GCA_052034525.1. GTDB lineage: Bacteria > Planctomycetota > Phycisphaerae > UBA1845 > UBA1845 > JAFGJQ01. Next base: position 11,510 of record JBPOIK010000154.1, on the reverse strand, counting down.
CCTTCACGGCCGACTATCCGTCAAACACGCGGAACTACATGGGGTTTCGCGTCGCCCGCTCGGAGCCGTATCGAACGCCGGTCTTGTCGCCGGATGCGGAGGAGCCCCGCACATTCACCGGTCCGTATCACGGACCGTTCACGCCGCAGTCCTTCTCCTACACCTTGACAAACCGCTGCTGGAAGACGCTGACGATCGCAATCACCTCCGATGCCGCCTGGTTGCGGATTGACGGCAAGGCGGACGCAACCATCGTGCTGGACGCCTTTGCCGTGGCCGTTGTGGACATCACGCTGGGCGAGGAGGCCTACGAACTCCTGCAGAGTCCGTCGGCACCGGCTACGCTCACGTTCGATGAGCTCACACTCGGCTCCTTCCTCGAGACCCGTACCGTCAGTCTTGACGTCACTGGCGCCCTGCCTGTGGAGCCCGAGACTCCATTCGAGCCCGAGGGGCCGCAGGGCGGACCGTTCGCGCCGGCCTCTGCCGTCTATTCGGTGATCAATGACCAACCGGGCTTCCTGATCTGCTCCATCACGACCGACCTGAACCCGCTGTCGTCGTGGCTTCTTCTCAACGGGCAGCCGGAACTGACCGGAGGCGACGCCCTGCTGGTCAGCCCCGGATTTCAAGAGGACGTGACGGTCACGCTGGACGCCGCCGTCGTCAGCAGCCTGGCAGCCGGCACGTACACGGCGAGCATTCTGTTCCGCGATGAGGTCACCGGCAGCACGGCTGTCCGGGAAACGACACTCTCCGTGCGGGACGCCCCGATGACCCTGACAATGGCCATCGTCCCGGCCGGCGACGCCCAGCCCGGCGGGCCGGCGTACACATTCCGCATCGGCACGCGGGAAATCACGAACGCTCAGTTCGCGGCCTTTCTGAACAGTGCCTTTCGCGAACCCAACCGATCCACGCCCCTGGGCAGCCATATGTACCATGACACCGACAGCGGCAGCGTATACATCAACCCCAGCGGAGCGGTCGGCGAGGTCGGCACCGCGGGAACCGGCACAATGCTTTTCGATGCCGGCGACGGGGCGGCCATCTCCTTTCTCACGGATGCGTACGTCGTTCAGACGGGGAAGGAGGATTTTCCGGTCGTGGGCGTGAGCTGGTATGGCGCGATGAAGTTCTGCAACTGGCTCACCGTCGTGCAGGGCGGCGATCCGGACCAGCGGACCTACACGGAAGGAACCGCCGCCGCCGACTGGCGCCCGGTCGTGATCTCCGCCGCCAATTGGGCCACGCGCGACCTGACCGCCGGCGAGCGGGAAGCCCTGGTCTCCACGATCGGGGGATACCGTCTGCCTATGGATGAACAATGCTCGGCGGCGTCGGCGTACAACGAATGGTACAAGGCCGCCGCCTGGACGGGCGAGACCAACACCACATACGGCTTCGGCCGAAACACGCTCACCGCAGCCGATGCGAACTACCAGAACAGCGGCGATCCCTACGACAACGGGCCCACCCCGACCGCCTATTACAACGGAACGAAATACGGCGGTTTTCAGACCGCCGATACGGCCAACCGCTACGGACTCTACGACGCATCCGGCAACGTCAGCGAGTGGATGCAGGACTGGAGAGGCGGACCGGCGTACCGCGGCACTCGGGGCGGTCACTGGTCCAACCTGCAAGCCTCCGCCCTGGCGAACACCGCCGTGGCCGCCGACAGTGCGTCCGCGACGCGGTCCTGGACGGGGTTCCGCGTGGTGCAGGCCGGTCCGCGGGTTCCCGTAACCGTGTCGTGTGATACAATTGACTGCGTGTACGCCGCAACGGGGCCGGCGGGGGGTCCGTTCATCGCGCCGGAGTTCTCGATTCGGCTGGAAAACAACGCGCCGGTTCCCGTGGAATGGTCGGCGGATGTAGACCCGTCGTGGCTCGCCATCGACGGCCAGTCCGACGTTTCTGGAGTGATCGGAGCCGACGGCCACCGTGAGATCACCGTCCATCCGGCGGCGGCCGCGGACAACCTGCCCCCTCCTGCGCAGCCGTACATCGCGATGACGAATGTTCCCGGCGCCGACGCCCAGCCGGGCGGTCCGCGCTATTCATTCCGCATGGGCGTTTCGGAAGTCACCAACGCGGACTATCTGGCCTTTTTGAACAGCGCCCTGACCAACCTCACCAACGCCCGTGGACAATACCTCTACCACGACATTGACGACAGCCGCGTATACGTAAATGCCTACGGTGCCAACGGGCAGGTGGGAACCGAAGGGTCCGGAACACTAGTCTTCGACGGCAATGTCTCCGGTGCCATACAGTACGATCCGCATGTCGGCCAGTACGTTCTGATCGACAACCGGGCAGACCATCCGGTCGTCGGTGTGAGCTGGTATGGGGCGGTCAAATACTGCAACTGGCTGACGATCCAGAGTGGACTGCCCGCCGACCAGCGTGCCTACGTCGAAGGAAGCGTGGCGTCCAACTGGCGGCCGGTGGTCACAGACTCGGCGGCGTGGGCGACACAGGATCTGACGGATCCGCAGCGACAAAGCCTCGTTGACAACTTTGCGGGGTATCGGCTTCCCATGGATCAGGGCGCGGCCCAGGCCGCCGCGTTCAACGAGTGGTACAAGGCGGCCGCCTGGGACGGTTCCGCGAACCACGCCTATGGGTTCGGTCGCAGCAGCCTCACTTCCGCCGACGCCAACTATCGCGGCAGCGGCGATCCGTTCGACGACGGCACGACTCCGGTCGGGTATTACGACGGGGCCACCCACGGCGCTTTCGTCACGGAGAGCTCCAGCAACGGCTTTTTCGACCTGACCGGCAACGTGCGCGAATGGATGCAGGATCATGGCACCTCCGCGGGAAACCGCGCGGTCCGCGGCGGATGCTGGAATGACGTGCCCGGATCCGCCGCCCTGCGGACAGACCAGCGGCAGACTCAGCTCCCGGGCCAGGTCGATCCATTCACCGGCTTCCGCGTCGTACAGGGCCGGCTGGACTACACCGGCGAAGTCACAATCAATGACATTACCACCGGGGATACGTTCCAGCACGCGGCCCGACTGCTGGTGACCGAGCCGCTCCGGTTCGTACCTGCCGACGGCATCGTCGCCGACGGCTGGTACGGCGGGCCGTTCGAACCGATCACCAGTGTCATTTATGACATCACCTGCGCGTCACGGCGCGCGATGCACTGGCAGGTCCGTTCCAATCAGTCCTGGGTCACCGTCAACGGAGCTTCGTCCCAGACCGGCACCATCACGCTGGAAACGCCCGTCGACGTCACCGTTGCCCTCGCCGCGACTGCCGCAACGCTGGCCCCGGGCACACATTCGGCCATCATCACGCTTGAAAACACGACGACCGGCTATCAGGAGACACGCCGCGTCGATCTGACCGTTCGAGAGCCGCTGGAAATCGGCCCGGCCGACGGGTTGTTGTTCAGTTTCCTGTACCGGGACGCCACGCCGCCACCCGCGCAAGAGTACACCGTCACGAATCGGCGGACGGCCCCCATCCACTACTCGGTGACGTCCACGAAGACCTGGATCAGCCTGAATGGCGCGGCATCGATCCCCTCCACCGCCCTCCACGGCGGATCCGGGAACGGCCAGACCGTGACCGTTTCGATCAATGCTGGCGCCGCATCCCTCGGCGTCGGCCGTCACACGGCCACGCTCACGTTCCACGACCTGACCAGCGGCGGGCAGGAGACGCGAACCGTCACACTGGTGGTGGAAGACCCTCTGCGGCTGACGCCGACGGAGGCCTTCTTCGCGGCCGGCGAGTATGGCGGCGACATTGCACCGCTCACCAAAACGTACACGATTGAGAATCGTTTCGAGTATCCCATCGACTGGACCGCCACGCGCAACGCCGACTGGGTGCTCCTGAACGGACAGGACAGCGCGATCGGGACCGCCCTGCCCGGCGTGCCTCAATCGCTCTGCGTCGAGCTTGACGCCGGTGCGGTCGGGGCGTTCACGGAAGGCACCTACGAGGCCATCGTCAGCCTGACCGATCACGACACCCTGGGCGTGCAGACCCGCCAGGTCACGTTGACCATCGGACCGCACATTGCCGTCGAACCGGCAGGCGGACTGGAAGCGCATCGGGCGGCGGACGGCACGCTGGCACCGCTCGAACGGATCTACACCATCACCAACCACGACATCACGGCCAGCGACTACGCGGTCCAGGCGGCGCCCGGCTGCACGTGGGTCTGGCTCAACTACGGGCTCGGCGCGAACGGCACGCTGGGGCCCTACGAATCCGCCCGGGTGCGCGTCACCATCGACGACGTGCAGGCGTCGCAGTTCGAAACCGACCAGGTTTGCGACGTCCACTTCCTCAATCTGACCAGCGGCAGGGGCGACAGCACGCTGACCGTGGCGGTCCGGCTGCCCAGCCCGCCCCCAGTCCTGGATCCTCCGGCCATGGCCACCGTGCCGAAAGCCCATAACCAGCCGGGCGGCCCGCAGTATGACTTCCGTATCGGCGTTTTCGAAGTCACCAACGCGCAGTTCGCGACCTTCCTCAACAGCGCGCTGGCGAACCCCGAGAACGAACGCGGCCAGTATCTCTATTACGACACGGACAGCGGCGACGTGTACGTTCATTCCGAGCCGACCGGCACCACCGGCACAAACGGCTCGGGAACACTGATCTTCCACGCGACGGCCAACGGGCGTATCGCGTTCGACGGCGGCGGGTACGTCGTGTCCGATCCTGCCTTCGCCGACCACCCCGTGACGGGCGTGTCGTGGTATGGCGCGCTGAAATTCTGCAACTGGTTGACCCTGGATCAGGGTTTCGGCCCGCCGCAGCGGTGTTATGGAGAAGGCACGAGCGCCAACCTGAGCGCCTGGCGGCCGCTGACCATCACGCCGTCCAATTGGTCCAGCCGGTTCATGAACGACACGGAACGCGCCGCCCTCGTCGCGGAGCACCGGGGCTACCGACTGCCGATGGACAACAACGCCTTGCAGGCGGACGACTATAACGAATGGTTCAAGGCGGCGGCGTGGCGGCAGGATCTGTATCTGAACATGACCTACGGCTTCGGCCGCAACACGGCCACCGCCGCCGACGCCAACTGGAACGCCAGCGGAGACCCCTTCGAACCGGGCACCACCCCGGTGGGGTTCTACGACGGGACGACCTACGGCTCGTTCGCCACCAACGACACCGCCAACGCGTATGGTCTGCACGATCTGTGCGGCAATGTGTTCGAATGGATGCAAGACCAGTACGCGCTCACCTCCCGGGCCGTGCGCGGCGGGTCGTGGGCCTGGGGCGACGCCGCCGGACCGGGCATCACCAACAGCGAACGCAAGTTCGCTACACCCCAATCGGGACTGAACACCCTGGGGTTTCGCCTGGTTCGCGTGCCCGGCGCGATTGTTCGAGCCGGCGACGCCAACGGCGACGGAACGATCGACCTGACCGATTACGCCGCGTTTGCCGCGTGCCTGAGCGGCCCCCGGCCGCCGTCGGCGCCGACCGACTGTGATGCCCTGGACTTCAACGTAAACGACGCCATCGACCTGGCCGATTTCGCCGCGTTCCAGCGCCGCTTCGGCGTAACTGAGTAGTTACCCCGGGTACGCAACGAGCCGCGTGAGCGCCGCGTTGGGGTCGGACCCGTCGGTCCCGCGTCAGTCAGAAGGGGCTCCCGCCGCCGCCAGGCACCCCTCGGAGCATGCCCCCGGCCCCATACCCTCCGCCCATGGATTGTGCTAGAATCCGGCCCACGGGATCTGGTTCAAACACTGTAACAAGCACGAGGTGCATCCATGAAGGTTCTGATCGCCGACAAGTTCGAGTCACAGGGAGTCGAGCAGCTCAAGGCCGCCGGGTGTGAGGTGATCGTCAATCCGGAGCTGGCGGGCGACACGCTGGTCGCTGCCGTAAAGGACACGGCGTGCCAGATTCTGATCGTCCGCTCGACCAAGGTGCAGGCGGATGTCATCCAGGCCGCCACCGGGCTGAAGCTCATCATTCGGGCAGGAGCCGGATACGACACGATCGACCTGAAATCCGCGTCCGCCAAGGGCGTGAAGGTGGCCAACTGTCCGGGTATGAACAGCACGGCCGTGGCAGAGCTGGCAATGGGGATGATCATTGCGCTGGATCGCCGCATCGTCCACAACACGCAAGACCTGCGCAACGGCGTCTGGAACAAGAAGGAATACAGCAAGGCTTTGGGACTCAAGGGCCGGACGCTGGGTATCGTCGGCCTGGGCAGAATCGGCATGCTGCTGGCCGAACGGGCCAAAGCCTTCGAGATGAATCTGCTGTATACGGCCACCACGGCCAAACCCGCCGCGGAACTGGGGTTGGCCATCCGCATGGTGGACCTCAACACGCTCCTGAAGGAGTCGGACTTCGTTTCGGTGCACACGCCCGGCGGCGAAAGCACGAAGCACCTGATCGGCCGCGCACAACTGGCCCTGATGAAGCCGACGGCCTGCCTGGTCAACTGCGCCCGCGGCGGAGTGGTGGATGAACAGGCCGTTGTCCAGGCGATCGAGGCGGGCAAGCTGCGCGGAGCGGCGCTGGACGTGTTTGAGCAGGAGCCCGGGGCAAACGACAAGGAATTCCATGACGCCGTCATGCAGTGCGACCGTGTCTACGGAACACACCATATCGGGGCGTCAACGGACCAGGCGCAGTTGGCCGTGGCGGAGGAGACCGTCCGGATCGTTCGGGCGTTCAAGGACAACGGACAGGTGCTCAACTGTGTGAACTGACGAAATCGGCGGACTCTGCGGTGAACGTGGTGGTTCAAGTTTCGTCCGCGGGGCCATCCACGCGTGCGAAACGCCGCCGCCTTGTCGGACAATCGGTACGTGCGATCATGACCTTGTCGGGATCGGATCCCCGCGGTCACCGATTCTGCGCTTCAAGCAAACCGGCCCGTTCCGTCTCCAGCCGGGAAACCGGAACGGGCCGCCTGGAGGATCGCCGGATGATGAGCAGAACTCTTGTTCGATTTCGGGTCGTGGCGTTGGCGGCAACCACCGCCCTGCTGTGCGGAGGCTGCGACGGCGGCGGAGTGTACGACATCGTCTGGGGCGCGCTGCAGCTTGCCATGGGCATCGTGAGCCTGGCGACCTGAGGCGTTCCGGACACACGGCGGCACGCTGGAGGCGTGATTGCCGCTCTGGCCCAACGCACCTGTGGACGCGTACCAACGGGTCCGCGATGCGCCCGGCCGATCCCACGCATTCAACAGGCGATGGTGGATCACTCCAGGCCCCGCGTGCGGAGTGATCGTGAGTCAGCCTGTCATCGTGACAGGTACCATCAGCCAGGACGCCATGGCCACGCTGAACACGGCACCGACCAGCGTGATTGACGCGGGAATGGGGTTCTCGCAAGGGGACAATCCGCACCGCCCCGTATGATTCGGCCCGCGGGATCCAGACCGGCTATTGCAGACATCCCACCGCCTGTTCGACGGCCGCCAGAATACGCTGCGAGCGAAGCAGAGCCAGCGATTTCTGAATGTCGTCTCCGAAGAGTCGGTCGTGGTCGGCGAAGCTGATGTCGCGGCGGATCTCCGCCAGCGCCGCCTGTACGCCGGCCCCGGACGTCAGCGGCGCGCGGAAATCCAGCGCCTGGGCCGCGCACATCTGCTCGATGGCCAGCACCGTCTCTACGTTGTCCAGAATGCGCCAGGCCTTCACGGCGGCCGTGGCGCCCATGCTGACATGATCCTCCTGTCCCAGCGACGTGGGAATGGAATCGACGCACGCGGGAGACGCGAGAATTTTGTTCTCGCTAACCAGGGCGGCAGCCGTGTATTGCGGCAGCATGAACCCGCTGTTGAGCCCGGTGTCCTGCATGAGCAGGCTGGGCAGGCCCGTGGCGCCGGAGAGCAGCAGGTAAATCCGGCGTTCCGAGATGTTCGCCAGCTCCGCCATGGCCATGGCCAGGTAGTCCAGGGCCAGGGCCAGCGGCTGTCCGTGGAAATTGCCGCCGCTGATGACCGTATCCGCGTCAAAGATGATCGGGTTGTCGGTGACGGAATTGATCTCCGTTTCCAGAACGTGTTGGACGTGTCGTATCGCGTCGCGTGACGCCCCGTGCACCTGCGGCACGCAACGAAGGGAGTACGGATCCTGCACGCGGTCGCATGCGCGGTGGGCCGCATTCATCTGGCTCCCCGCGATCAGCTTGCGGATGTTCGCGGCCGTGTCGATCGCACCCGGATGAGGCCGGACACGATGCAGGCGATCCTCAAACGGGCGGAGGCTCCCGAAAGACCCGTCCAGCGAGGCGGCGGCAATGATGTCCGCGTGCTTGAGCAGCCGGCGAGCCCGGACGACCAGCGCCGCGCCGTACGCGCTCATGAACTGCGTGCCGTTGATCAGGGCCAGCCCCTCTTTGGCCGCCAGGCGGATCGGCTCCACGCCGGCCAGAGCCAGGCCCTCCGCCAGGGAAATCCGTGCGTTCCCGTGCCGCACGGCGCCCCGACCCAGCAGCGGCAATACCAGGGCGGCCAGCGGGGCCAAGTCGCCACTGGCGCCCAATGACCCCTGCGTGGGAATGTCCGGCAGAACATCCGCCGACAGCATCCGGCGCAAAGCCTCCACGCAATGGCGGGTCACTCCGCTGAGTCCAAACCCCAGGGCCTGGATCTTGAACAGCATCATCCACCGCACAACGGACGCAGGGGCCAGAGGCCCGACCCCCACGGCGTGCGAAAGAATGAGATTCTCCTGCAATTCGCCGAGCTGATCAGCGTTGATGCGCTGGCGGCAGAGCGTTCCGAAGCCCGTATTGACGCCGTAGACCACCTCACCGCGGCGAACGATGGCTTCCACCGCCGCGCGCGAGGCATCGATACGTTCCCACACTCGCTCGTCGATTTCGACTCGCAGCGGATGCCCGTACGCGGTGTCCAGCCAGTCGAAGCGGATCGGCCGTCCGTCCAGCCGAATCGTCTGCGGTTCGTGCGTCGTCATGTTTGTTGGTCCAGGGCGTCGCGAAGGATCGTCGCGCGGGCATTATAGGCCGGACACGCGGGGGTGGAAACATCCGGCGCCTCCTCGCCGGCTGTGGAAATGACCCCACCGGCAAACGGAACTCGGCGACCGGACTCATCCGGATGGAAAACGGAAAAAGGGGTGTGCTCCCGGTTCGGTCGGCCGGCCCTACGCCAGACGCTCACGAATCCAGGCGCGGGCCGCTTCCAGCGCCTGGGGCAGCGCGCCGGGCTCCGTGCCGCCGCCCTGGGCCATGTCGGGGCGCCCGCCGCCGCGTCCGCCAACGAGCGGGGCGATCTGCCGGATCAGATCGACCGCCCGAATGCCGCGTGCGACCACGTCGTGACTCATGCCGACCACGAGCGTCACTCGGTCTGCCTCCGCCGTCGCCAGCAGAACGGCCGAGGCCGGCGTCTTGTGGCGAATCCAGTCAATCGCTCCGCGAAGGGAATCCGCCGGGGCCGGCGGCACCTCGCCGACCACGACGCGCACGCCGCCAAGCTCATCCGCCTCCGCCAGCAGGCCCGCCACCCGATCCATCACAGCTTCGTCCAAGGCAGCGGATTGCCGCTTCTCCGCCTGCCGGGCCGTCTTCTGCAACTCGGCGATGCGCGCGTGCACGTCGTGCTTCATTCGTAACGGTATGATCGCTTCCGCCGCCTCTCGCTGCAGTGCCGGCAATAGCTCCGCCACCTCGACGGGATCCGCCTTGGCCAGCGTCTGACACCGGGCGATGAGCGCTTCACCGGTTGCCTCGGCCTGCCGGGCCGCCGTGCCGGTGATTCCCACCAGGCGGCGGATGCCCTTGGCCACCGCCTCCTCGGAGATCAGAGCGAATCGCTCCGCCTGCCCGCTGCGGGCCAGGTGCGTACCCCCGCAGAACTCCACGGCATGGGCCATCCATTGGGCTGCGTCCGGACGGGCCAGCATCTCGTCGATCGGGGCTCCGATCGAGACGACGCGCACAACGTCCGGGTATTTCTCGCCGAAGACGGCGCGCAGCGTGTTGATCCGGCGGGCCCTGCTCTCCGGCACGTCCTGCACGTGCACAGGCATGTCGGCGGCGATCTGCTGATTGACAAGGTCTTCCGTGCGGGCGATCTCTTCCGGCGTCATCGGCCTGTTGTGGGAGAAGTCAAACCGCGTCTTGTCTGGGTCAACGAGCGAGCCCTTCTGCTGCACCCCCGCCCCGAGCACCTCCCGCAACGCCCAGTTCAGCATGTGCGTGGCGGTGTGGTTCTTCATGGTGCGGGGCCGCTCGTCGCCATCCAGCACGGCCCGCACCCGCTGGCCGACCCAGAGCGGCTCGCCGCCGGGCGCCGCCGAGCCGATGTGCAGCACGCAATCGCCGAATCGCTGGGCGTCCTCCACGCGGAAGCTCGACTGCTCCCGGTCCACCGGGGCAACAGCGATCCCGTGAATCCACCCGCGGTCGCCGACCTGCCCGCCCTGCTCCCCGTAGAAGACCGTGCGATCCAGCACGAGGGCCACCCGCGTATCAAACGGCACTTCGCCCTCGGTCACGTAATCGCCGCTGTCCAGCACGAAGCCGATCAGCGTGGCGTCCACCGGCCGGCCGTCGTATTTGGCCGAATCATCCGTCGTCGGCGGCGCGATGCGCAGGTTCCGCTGAAAATCCGCGACGCCGATGCCCGTCGTCCGGGCCCGGTCGCGGGCCTCTTCCATGAGCCGCTCATACTCTTCGATGTTGACGGTCAGGCCGCGTTCCTGCGCCATCAGCTCCGTCAAATCGATGGGAAACCCGAAGGTATCGTGCAGCCGGAACGCATCCTGCCCGGCGATCCGGCCATGATGGCTGCGGACCGCCTCTTCCGCCGCCTCCTCAAAAAGGCGAATGCCGCGGTCCAGCGTGCGCCCAAACGATTCTTCCTCCTGACGCATCAAGTCGGCAACATGCTCCGCGTTGCGCCCGCCGTGCGCGGACCGCAATTCGGGGAAGGCCTCGGCCATATGTGCGACCAACGGGGTCACCAGGTCGCACAGGAACGGCTCGCGCATGTTGAGGTACTGGCGGCCGTACCGCACGGCCCGCCGCAGGATTCGCCGCAGCACATAGCCGCGCCCCTCGTTGCCGGGCACCGCGCCGTCGGTCAGAGCGAACGTCAGGCACCGAAGATGATCCGCGATCACGCGGTACGTCACGTCCACCAGAATCTGCCGCTCCTGCGAGCCGCGTTTGGCCCGCTCGGGCAGGGTTCCGCCGTACGGAGGCGCGCTGCATCGCGCCCGGATCGCCTGAAAAACCGGGGCGAACACATCGGTGTCGTAGTTGCTGACCTGCCCCAGCCGGTTCTCGCGCATTCCCTGCAGAACCGAACACAACCGTTCGAACCCCATGCCGGTGTCCACGTGTTTGGCCGGCAACAGCGAGAGTGCGCCGCCCGCGGCCCGGTTGAACTGGATGAACACCAGGTTCCAGATTTCCATGACCCGGGCGTCGCCGGCATTCACCAGGTTCCGCCCCGACTTGTCGGGGGTCAGGTCAATGTGGATCTCGCTGCACGGGCCGCAGGGGCCGGTGTCGCCCAT
>JBPOIK010000001.1:0-29765 GCA_052034525.1 Planctomycetota bacterium | reverse complement strand
CGATCCGACAGGTTTCAAAGCTGTCCAGAACGACCAGCGACGCGAGATATCCCGGCGCAATCGCGCCGACCCGATCCAGCCGGAAGTATCGTGCCGCGTTCCAGGAGGCCATGCGCACGGCGAGTGTGGGCGGCAGGCCGTAGGCGACCGCCCGGCGCACCATGACGTCGATCTGCCCCTCCTCGATCAGATCGTCCACGTCCTTGTCGTCCGTCACGAAGATGAAGCGGTCGGCGGTGGCGGGGGTGACCAGGGGCAGCAGGGCGTCCAGGTCGCGCGCGGCGGAACCTTCCCGGATCATGACGTGCATGCCCAACCGCAGCTTTTCGCGAGCCTCCTCCGCGGTGGTGCATTCGTGATCGCTTTGCACTCCTGCCGCGACGTAGGCGTTCAGAGCGCGGCCGCTGAGGTTCGGCGCGTGTCCGTCGATGACACGATTCGCCGCGACCTTGAGTTTGTCGAGAACGACCTCGTCCTTGGCGACCACGCCGGGGAAGTTCATCACCTCGGCCAGGCCCAGCACCCAGTCATCCGACAGCAGCGGCAGCAGATCCACCGCCGTCAGTTCGGCCCCGGCGCTCTCCCAGCGCGATGCGGGCACGCACGAACTTAACGTCAGGTATACGTGGATGGGGCAGTACTTGCTGGAGGAGAGAATGAAGCGGATGCCCTCGGTTCCCATGACGTTGGCGATTTCGTGCGGATCCGCCACGACCGCCGTCGTGCCGTGGGCCACGACCACCCGGGCGAACTCCGGCACGCTGAGCATCGAGGATTCGATGTGCACATGGCCGTCGATGAACCCGGGACAGACGAAATGCCCTGAGACGTCGACCTCCTCCGCGCCGTTGTAACTCCCGATGCCGGCAATGCGGTCGCCGCAGACCGCCACGTCCGCCGGGTAAATTTCGTCCGAATGAACGTTGACCACGTTGCCGCCCTTGAGCACCAGATCAGCGGGGCGGCGACCCGCGGCCACATCAATGAGCCGCTGAAGCTGCATGGGGAGCCTCCAGATTCAGGCCTGCCTTCAGGCGGGGCGGGATTATACGCCAGCGTGCGACCTTTCGACAGCGTGCCTTCGTGCGGTCGAAGAATCCGCATCTTCCCCGGCGGGAAGCGGGTATAATGACCTGAGCGGTCTGTGAGGGTTTCCGACGCGGTGGGCCCCGACGCAGAGCGTGGTGCCTTATCTCCATGAGGAGTCTGCCATGTTCAAGGGAACAGATGCCGGACGCACGCTGTCCGTGGCGTGGTGGATCGCACTGGTGATGGTTTTCTCAGGGACGACCAGGGCGTTTGGCCAGGGCGAGGCCGATCCCTCACCAGCGCCGACGGCCGATCCGCCGGCTCCACCGGCTCCGCCAGCACAGCCGCCCCCACCGCCGGGGCCCTGGGCCGAGCCACCGGAATGGCTCGACTACGATTCCGAACCGCCGTATGACTTCTACGAACGAAGCTGGCGGCATCGCATGCGCCAGTACCGCAGCTCGCGTTTCTCGCGGGATTACGACTTCTACGCGCCGCCCGGACGGTATCGCGCCCCGTACTACCGCCCGTGGGGTTCCGTGGGGCGGCCGGAGTTCGACTACGGCTACGCCCCGCCCGCTTACCACTACGGCTATCCGCCTCCGTACGACTATTATGGAGATTTCGGCGGCGCGGCGTTTGACGAGGGGTACTACCAGGGGCGGCGCGACGGAAAGGAGTTCGCCGAGTGGAGTTTCCGATATGAGCTGGGCACCCGGTCTTATCTGAAAGCGATGGAGGCGGGCGTCCGGGCGTTTCAGAGCGGCGATTATTCCCTTGCCTCGCGACAGTTCGTGCTTGCCAGCCAGTTGAACCAGGGGGATTCCGCCGCCAGGCTTCATGCCGCGCACGCCTTGGTGGCGCTGGCCCGTTTCGAGGAGGCCGCTCGCACGGTTCGGCGCGCCCTGCAATTGCAGCCCAAGCTGGTGTTCCTGCCGCTGGACATTCGCGGCGATTATGGCCGGCTCAGCGATTTTGATGAGCATACGCGCAAGCTCCGCGACGCGGCCACGCAGGCCGGCGACAACGCGAACCTCTGGTTCCTGTTGGGGTACTGGGATTTCTTCTCCGGTCGGGCGGATCAGGCGGCGGAGTCGCTCCAGAAGGCCGACACCCTCGATTCGGATAACCGAACGACCCTGCGGCTGCTGGATGCCGTGCGCCTGTCCACCCCGGCGGAGCCCGCATCCGGACCGGCGACACCGCCATCGTCCCGCGAGATCGAACCGTCGCCGCCCGAAAAGGCCCGGCCCGCCGGACCACCACCGCCCGGAGCGGCGCCTCCCGCCCCGAAGGACGGGGCTCAGGCTACCTGAGAACCTCGCCAGGCGGCTTTGGTAGTCCGAGGCTGGCTTGCTGGCGTACACCGACACCGTGCGGCTTGCCCTCGTTGCGCCTTTCCGTGCCGCAAGAAACAGGTTGCCCGGCCAGACCCGACCCGGAGGCCAAGCCACAAGTCCGAACCATATCTGTCTGTGCAACCAGAATCCCGGGGGTCAGACATTGCGGCGCGTTTGGCGGGCCTGGATGATGCCCTGCCCCAGGAAGATCAGGACCAGGGCGGTGGCGGTGACCAGCCAGCCGGAGGCCAAACGCTGCAGGAGGTTCACGGGCTGGCGATCCACGTGCCGGTTCAGGACGGTGACTGCGGCCGGATGGACCGGGGCGGTGCGATCGGCGGCCATGGCGTTCAGCAGCGACTGCGTGTCGGCGATCTTGGTTTCGAGCCTGCGGATCTCCTCGGCGTGCCAGCGAGCGCCGACCTGCTGGTGGAGAAAGTCCTCCAGGCGGGGGACGGCCTGCGTGAGCACGTCCTGGGCGCTGAGCATCGCGTTGATCGTCTGGTCGATCTGGGGACGGAGCCGGTCAATCTGTTCCTGTAGTTCGGCGATCTTTCGGTCACGCTCTTGCACGGCCAGGCGATAGGCGTCGGCCTGTAATCCCTGGTCGATGGTGCGGATGCGCTCCTGCGTGCGGTGGTGCAGGGCGCGGGCGGTGCGCAGGGCGGCGTCGAGCCGCGGATTGTTCAGGGCTCGGATGTCCGAGGCGCTGAACTCGAACTGATGATGGGCCGTGCGCAGCGCGCTGAATCGCCGCGTGGCCAGCGTGATCAGCTCGTGGTGCCGGGCGGCGTTGTTCGGGTCGGCGGACATGGCGTCAACCTGCGTCTTGAGGGCCGAAAGGGGCTCCACCGTTTCGAAAAGCAGGTCGCTCAGGAGGCGGGCCAGCCGGTCTTGGGTCTCGATGATGGCCGGATCCGCAGGTTGATCGGCGGCGTCCTGAAGGGCGATGAACTCACGTCGCCAGCTTCCGGCGAAGCGGGTGAGAAGACGCTGGTATTCGTTGGCGGCCTCGACGAGCCGTTCGGCGGCCAGCCGGTGCGCGCCCGTGGCGGACTGGGCGGCCTTGGTGTCGCCAAGCTGTTGGAGGGATTCGGTTTCGGCGGAGAGGGTTCGCAGAGCCGGCAGAGCGCCGCGGTACACCTCAAGCAGTCGAGCCCGGGTCTCGGCCAGATGCACCTCCATCGTCTTGAGATCCTGTTGGAGGAAAAGATCCCCCTCGAGGGCAGACTGACGCAGTTCGGGATCGACGGGCACGGTTCGGGGTACCGGAGTCTGTTGCAGACGTGTGAGCTGCCCGGCCAGACCGTCCTGACGGGAACGTAGCTCGTCATACCCGGCTCGCTCGGCCCGCAGCGAGACGGTGGCGGAGTCTGTATCCTGCTGGGGGTTGGAGGCCAAGGCGGCCTCCACCGGTGGAATTCCGCCACTGGTCAGGGAACTCAACCGGGCTCGCAACGCGTCCAGTTGCCCGGTGAGCTTCTGCTCGTCCGCGGTGGGGGTAGACAGAGCGCGTTCCGCCACCGCCCGCAGGTGGTCCGGGTACGAGTGGGTCAGTTGAACCAACCGCAGATTTCCTTCCCGTACGGACGGGGCCAGGAATGCGTAGCGGATGGAGCAGGACTCCGGCCTGGCGCTCGGGGGCCAGCGGAGGAAGGGCGCCGAGGCGATGCCGTTCGTCTTGGCGGTCCGCGCCAGGTGAAGGATCAACTCGTGCTGGTAGACGGCCAGGCCGTCCGCTTCACAGTCCTGCGCGCTGATTCCGAACTCGATGGTGCAGAGGTAATCGAACCGGCCCACGAAGACGGTCAGCACACCGGCCCCGACCGCCGCGGCAGCCAGCATCAGGGAGGTCCACGGCCACAAGCGCGCGGTCCATGATCGGGACGCCGGTGAAGGGGAGGCCGGGCGATCGCCCGGAGGGGCGGCTCGGGCAGACGGAGGATGGCGCCTGGATTGGGCGGATGAGGCCATTTGATGCATACCGCAAGGCACCCCGATCACGCACACGTCCCAGAGGGACGTCGATATTCCTACAATTCCCGGACCAGAGCGTTGATCCGTTGCTCGTCTTCGGAGGCGAGCGTCCAGCCGACGGCACCCAGGATATCTTCGACCTGAGAGGGTCGGGTTGCCCCGAAGACGGCGGTCGTCACACCAGGCTGCCTGAGCACCCAGTGGACCGCCAGTTGGCCGACCGTCCTGCCGTAGCCGGCCGCAATGTCCCTGAGCTTCTCCACAAATGCAAGATTCCGCGCATAGCGAGGCGGCTTGAAATTGAGGTTGCCGGAGCGGATGCCGGTGATCGGGCTGTCCGGCCTGTAGCCGCCCGCCAGCAGGCCCATGGCCAGGGGGCTGTGGGCCAGCACGCCCAGATTCAGTTCCACACACAGGGGGATGAGGTCCGCAGCCGCCCGGCGATTCAACAGGGAAAAGGCCGTCTGCACGGAGCAAATCCGGCCGTACTCGACCGCGGCGGTGATTTCCTGGCAGCCGAAGTGGCCCAACCCGATGAAACGGACTTTGCCCTCTCGAACGAGTCCCGCCAGGGCCTCCAGGGTCTGGCGGATCGGGGTGTGCGGATCGGGTTCGTCGCACTGATAGAGGTCTACGTAGTCCGTCTGGAGGCGGCGGAGGCTGGCTTCACATTCGCGGATGACATTCTCGGGGGTCAGACAGATTCTGCCGCCCGGACAGCCATTGCCCGGCAGACGCCCGCATTTAGTTGCCAGCAGCACGTGACCGCGCCGCCCTCGAATGGCTCGGCCAACCAGAATCTCAGCCTGGCCCTGACCATATGCCGGCGAGGTATCGATCAGGTTGATGCCGCCGTCAAGCGCGCGGTGGATAGCCGCCACCCCTTCGTTGTCATCAACGGAGCCCCAGTCGGCGACGTTTCCGCCAAGGGCGGCTGTTCCGAGCGCGAGCACGGAGGCCTGCAGTTGGCTGGTTCCCAGTTGGCGGCTATGCATGGGGTTCCTGATAGCGGCTGGGTTTGGGGATCTCGTCCGCTGTGGAAGCAGCATTGTACGGCATCGCTGAGTCCTGGACAATGAGTGCTAGAACAGGTTCCGTGGGGGCGGCAAAAGTACAGTGTCGCTTATGTGGCTTCTGAATGGAGATTTGCGGGTTGTGGGCGGGTAGCAAGGTGTCGGATTTTTGCGTTTGACAGGCCGGCGGCGATGCTTATACTCGCGAGGTTCTAGGTACTGTTGTGGCCTCAGGACACACAAGCGGCTCCGCGGACGGCTCAAGCGTCGGTCGTCCATCGGAGTGCGTACCAGAGGGGTAGACGCGTACGGATCGTTCAAGGCGGCGCGTGACAGACGTGTTGTGCGCGGTCCTCAGTACGCGTTTGTCCGTTTGCCCGGATGCTTCTGTAGCTCAGTGGTAGAGCGCGTCCTTGGTAAGGACGAGGTCCTGGGTTCAAGTCCCAGCAGAAGCTCGTTATGCAGCCCGGGCGGCGAGTGGTCCGCCAGGGCGCGGACTCGGTGACGGAAGGCATCTGCGGACCGGAGTCGGTCAGCGGAGCGAAAGCGAGATCAGATTGCGGCGGCCGATAGTGCTGCCGGAGGACGATTGGTAGACGGTACGAGACTCGACGGTCGATGCTTTGCACGATGATGAGTGGAGGATCATAGAGCAATGGCCAAGGAAGTATTTGAGCGAACGAAGCCGCACGTGAATGTCGGCACGATCGGTCACGTGGACCACGGCAAGACGACCCTCACGGCGGCGATTACGGCCGTGCAGGCCGGGAAGGGCCTGGCCACGTTCAAGGGCTATGACGAAGTGGCCAAGGCGTCCGAGGCGCACGGGCGTCGCGACCCGACCAAAATTCTGACGATCGCGACCTCACACGTGGAGTATTCCACGGAGAAGCGCCACTACGCTCACATCGACTGCCCGGGCCATGCGGACTACGTGAAGAACATGATCACGGGCGCTGCCCAGATGGACGGGGCGATTCTGGTGGTGTCGGCGGCGGACGGCCCCATGCCGCAGACGCGGGAGCATATTCTGCTGGCCCGCCAGGTGAACGTGCCGGCAATCGTGGTTTTCCTCAACAAGGTGGACCTGGTGGACGATCCGGAACTGCTGGACCTCGTGGAGATGGAGGTTCGGGAGCTTCTGGACAAGTACGAGTTCCCCGGGGAAAGCACGCCGATCATCCGCGGCAACGCGCTGGGCGCGCTGACGAGTCCGAAGGACGAGGCGCTGACGAAATCCATCTCCGAACTGATGGACGCGATCGACTCGTTCATCCCGGAGCCGACGCGCGTTATCGACAAGCCCTTCCTGATGTCGGTGGAAGACGTCTTCAGTATCAAGGGTCGCGGTACGGTGGCCACGGGCCGGATCGAACGCGGCAAGGTTAAGGTGGGCGATCAGGTGGAGATCGTCGGTCTGCGCGAGTTGCAGAAGACGACGGTCACCGGCGTGGAAATGTTCAACAAGACGCTGGACGAGGGCGTGGCTGGCGACAACGTGGGCTGTCTGCTCCGCGGGGTCGAGAAGGACGCGATCGAGCGTGGACAGGTGCTGGCGGCGCCGGGCACCATCACGCCGCATACCAAGTTCGAGGCGGAGGTGTACGTGCTCACCAAGGAGGAGGGGGGGCGGCACACGCCGTTCTTCAACGGGTATCGTCCGCAGTTCTACTTCCGGACCACGGACGTGACCGGCGGTCTTACGCTCATGGGCGGGGCGGAGATGTGCATGCCCGGCGACAACATCACCATGCAGGTGGAGTTGGGCAAGGGGGTGGCCATGGAGCCGCAGGACCGCTTTGCCGTCCGCGAGGGTGGCCGGACGGTTGGATCGGGCGTGATTGCGAAGGTGATCGAGTAGGCGCCCGCGGCGCCGAGTCGTAAGGACGGCGGACGATGGCCAAGGCCCAGAAGCGGGAATACGTGTGGTTGCAGTGCAAGGAGTCCGGCGACCTGAACTACCGGACCACGGTGAACGTTCAGGGCGGGCTTCCCAAGCTGGAGCTGACGAAATTCTGTAAGAGGTGCCGCAAACGCACCGTGCACAAGATCAAGCGGAAGGCCTAGCACGCGGCGCGCGGACTTGGGACCGGTGACGCAGGGCCTCGGGAGGAGCGTAGCTCAATTGGCAGAGCACCGGTTTCCAAAACCGGCGGTTGGGGGTTCAAATCCCTCCGCTCCTGTTTCGACGGGTCGGACCGCGGCGGAGGGGTTCGGGGCCGGGTTGGATGGGCCGAACGCGGCAATGCCCGACCATCGGCGGAAGGGCGGGCGGCAGGCATGAGCAATCAGCACGAATCGACCGGATCCCGATCGGGCGGGTCGGCCGTCGTGTCGGGCGGAGCGTTCCCGAGGGAAGCGGCAGCCAGGAAGGATCAGTCCAAGGTGACCGAGAAACCGATAGATCGTCCGATGGGGCCGGCCTCGTTCAGCGCCGAGCATCGTTCGTTCTTTGACATCTACAAGCGCGGGCAGGGATACCACACCCGCGTCTGGACGGCCGTGGGCGGCGGCGTGCTGATTCTGGCGGGCGGCAATTTCCTTTACGACCAGTTGGACCTGTTCGAGACGCAGGCCGCCTGGACGCTCTGGGTGCAGGTGGGTATTCCGGTCGCCTTCGTGGTGATCCTGGGCCTGCTGTTGTATTGGGTGACCGGGGTGAACCGTCGGACCTGTGACTTCATGATCGCCACTGAAGGCGAAATGAAGAAGGTGAGCTGGTCCAGTCGGAAGGAACTGATCGGATCGACGAAGGTCGTGATCGTGTTTTCGGTGCTGATCGCGGCGATGCTGTTCGTGACCGACCTGATATTCATGACGATCTTCAGTCTGTTGAACGTGTTGCGGATACCGCCGCCTTTGCTCAAGCTCTTTGGAATTGGTGACTAAGATCATGGAAGAGACCAGCCAGCCGCTCGCCGCTCCGGGCATGAACTGGTACGTGCTGCGGGTGGCGTCGAACAAGGAGGAGCAGGTTCGCAGCGCCCTGGAGCGGAAGGTGAAGATCGAGGGCATCGAGGACCGCGTCGGGCGCGTTCTGGTGCCGACCCTGAAAGAGCGGCGGATGCGGGGTGGCCAGGTCCGGGTCATCGAGAAGAAGCTTTATCCCGGGTACGTGTTCGTGGAGATGGCCTGTGAGGAGGACGGATCGATCGCCGAAAACGTGTGGTTTCTGATCAAGGAAACCACGGGGGTCGGTGATTTTATCGGATCCGACGGCAAGCCGACGCGGATGTCGGACCACGATGTGGTGGGGATGCTGGCGGCGTCGCAGAAGGCGGAGGACGAGCCGACCCTTTCCGGGCTGGATTTCAAGAAGGGCGACCCCGTGAAGATCACGGAAGGCAGCTTCGAGAATTACGAGGGCGAAGTGGAGTCGGTGGACACGAAGCGGGGCCTGGTGACGGTGGTGCTCACGATTTTCGGCCGTTCCACGCCCGTGGAGGTCGAATACTGGCAGGTGGAGAAGCTGGCCTAGGTCCCGTGCCGGCGACGGCAGCGCAGAAAAACAGGTGCAGGTGTGGCGAAAAAGAAGGAAGTAGCGGCGGTCATCAAGCTGCAGGCGCCGGGCGGGCAGGCGACGCCGGCCCCCCCGATCGGTCCGGCTCTGGGCCAGCACGGTGTGAACATCGGGCAGTTTGTCCAGCAGTTCAACGCGTCGACGAACGCACTGAATGGCACGCGGGTGACCGTGGTGATCACCGTGTACGGGGACAAATCGTTCACGTTCGACGTGAAAAGCCCCCCCGCGGCGGTGCTGCTGAAGAATGCGGCCGGGTTGGCCAAGGCGAGCGGCATGACGGGGCGGGAGACGATGGCCACCGTCAACCGCGCGCAGGTCCGGGAGATTGCCGAGAGGAAAGTCAACGATCTGAACGCCGGTTCGATCGAAGCGGCGATCCGGATGATCGAAGGCACGGCTCGTTCCATGGGGATTGAGGTCAGCGGCTGAGTCCGGGTCGCCGTCGCCATGGGGCGGCGGGGCCGGACTGGAAGGCAGAACGGAGGTTCCGGATGCCGACCCGAAGTGTTCGGTATCGCAAGCAGGTGGAGATACGCGGTCCGCGGATGCAGCCTCGGTCCGTGCAGGATGGGATCGTTGCGGTCAAGGCCATGGCCGGCGTCAAGAGTGATCGTACGTACAAAAACGGTCGCCGGCGCAAGGATCCCGACCAGACGGTGGAAATCTGTATGCTGCTGGGTGTGGATACCTTACAGGCGGAGCAGATGATCCGGGGTTCCCTGTCTCTGCCGACAGGGACCGGCTCGTCCAAGCGGGTGATCGCCTTCGTGGACGGCGAGCTGGCTGATAAGGCCCGTGCGGCCGGGGCTGTAGAGGCGGGGGGCGACGACCTGATCAAGCGGATCCAGGACGGCTGGATGGATTTCGACGTGGCGGTCGCACACCCGTCGATGATGGGGCGGGTCGGCAAGCTCGGCAAGGTGCTGGGGCCGCAGGGCAAAATGCCTTCTCCCAAGGCGGGAACGGTCACCACGGACGTCGAGACCGCGGTGCGCGAGTACAGCGCCGGCAAACTGGAGTACCGTACGGACAAGGGCGGCAACGTGCAGTTGCCGGTCGGGAAGATCAGCTTCGCCGACGACGACCTGAAAGTGAACATTGAAGCGGTGATTTCGCACATTCAGCGGGTCAGGCCGGCTTCGGCCAAGGGTCAGTTCCTCAAGAAAGTGTGTATCAAGGCGACGCGCACGCCCTCGATTCTCCTGAGCGTGGGCTGAGACGACATGCACCGTCGGCGAGACGGCGGTTTCGGAAACGGCTATGAGCAAGCCTCTGAAGCAGATGATGACGGACGCCCTGCGGGATCGGTATGCGGGCGTGGACAGCGCCTGCGTGGTGGATCTGACGGGGCTGGATGTGGTGTCGACCACGCGGTTCCGGCGAACCCTGCGCGAGAAATCGATGCAGGTAGCCGTGGTGAAAAACAGCCTGGCGGCCCGTGCGTTTCAGGGAACCCCTCTGGAGCCGCTGGGCCGTTCGCTGAAGGGGCCGTGCGCGCTGGTGACGGGAGGCGATTCCATTCTGGAAGTGGCCAGAACCCTGGTTGCTGCCCTGAAGGATTTTGCCGTCATCCGCCTGAAGCAGGCGATCATCGAGGGCGATCCGGCGCTTATGACGGTGGAGGAAGTCTCGCGGCTGAAAGGGCGCCTCGAGCTCATCGGAGAGGTGGCGATGCTGATCAGTTCGCCCGGTCGGCGTGTGGCCGGCTGCATTGCGGGGCCGCAGGCGAGAATCGCCGGCTGCGTGAAGGCGATCGCGGATCGTGACGAAAAAGGGGCGGCGTGAGCTCCGCGTGGGAACGGGAGCGAGTAGCCGGGGGCGGCGCGGCGGCGGAAAAACGGGAATCATTCATTCGCGACGGACGGACTGGTTCCGCCTTCGGGCGGAATGAAATGGCGTCGGTGGGACGCCGCCTATTCGACCGGCGGATGGAACCATAGAAATAGCAGGAGTCAGGCAGAGATGGCAGACGCACCGGTGAAGGAAGTCAGCGCGAAGATCAAGGACCTGGCGGATGGAATCGTCGGGCTCACGGTGAAGGAGGCGCAGGAGCTGGTGGACTACCTCAAGGAGGCCCACGGAATCGAGCCTGCCGGTGGCGGTGTCGTCGTGGCGGCCGGTCCGGCCGCGGGCGGGGGCGAGGCGGCGGCGGTCGAGGAAAAGGACACGTTTGACGTGATCCTGGCGGCGGCGGGCGACCAGAAGATCAAGGTGATCAAGGTGGTCCGTGCCCATACGGGTCTGGGCCTGAAGGAGGCCAAGGATCTGGTGGACGGCGCGCCCAAGCCGGTGAAGGAAGGTATTTAGAAGGCGGACGCCGAGGCACTCAAAAAGGAACTGGAGGAAGTGGGCGCCGCCGTGGAGTTGAAGTAGCGTCGGGTTTGACGAGTGGGTGCGAGATTTCGAGTCGCGCCGAGCAATGTGCCGCGACGCCTGTCCCGCGGGTTCGTGGGCGGCGGCGCTGCGCGCCTGTCCCTGGGAGGCGGGACCGACCGGATGAGCAGGGACGTCCGGTTGACACAGATGCCTCACCAACGGGAAGTTCCCCGGGTATTTCCAGAGTGTTCTTGACGCCGGACTGCGGTTTGGGCCGAGGGAGGTTCGCGCCGCGCTCCGGCAGCCAGGTGAATGTTGGACGGCGGAGCCGGTTCCGGACATTCCGGCCTGCGCGACGGCGCGCGGGATCCGGGATGGGGGCCCGGTCCGCCGCGGCTTGTGCCGTGAGGTGAGGTCGATGTTCAAGTTCGAGAACGTGCGGAACTTCGCCCGGGTCGGCGATGCCATGCCGGTCCCCAACCTGATCAACCTTCAGACGGAATCGTATGCCCGGTTCCTTCAGGCGGAGGCGGGGCCGCTCGAGCGGTCGTGCAGCGGGCTGGAAGCGCTGCTCCGGGAGGTTTTCCCGATCGAAAGCTATGACGGGAACCTGTCGCTCCACTACATCAGCTATGAGTTGAGCAAGCCGCGCTATACGCCGGACGAGTGTCGTCAACTCCGACTCACGTACGGCATGCCGTTCCGCATCCGCGTGAGGCTGGTCCGCAAGGACAAGGACGAGATTCAGGAGGACCACATTTACCTGGGCGAGCTGCCGATCATGATCGGCGGCGGCGAGTTCATCATCAACGGGGCGGAGCGGGTGATCGTTTCCCAGTTGCACCGTTCCCCGGGGGTGGATTTTGTGAAGGACCAGGCGGAAGGCGACCGGGCGCTGCACGCCTGCCGCATCATCCCCGAGCGTGGAAGCTGGATCGAGATCAACGTTACGAAGCAGGACGTTCTGGCTGTCCGGATCGACCAGTCCAGCAAGATCCCCGCCACCACGTTCGTCCGGGCGATGGCCGAGCGCTATTCCTCGGACGAGTCCATCGTGGAGGAGTTCCACGAGACCCGAATGGTACGGACCTCGGCTCTCAAGCCGGAGATGTACGCCGTCACCGCCATCATCGATGAGGAGACCGGCGAGGAGCTGGTCAAGGCGGGATGTCAGATCGGAGACGCGCTGACGCAGGTTCAGAACTCGCAGATCAAGCAGGTGCGCGTGATCCAGAAGGTGGGTGATCCGCTGATCCTCAATACGCTGGCGGAGGACACGTGCCGGTCGCACGAGGAAGCGCTGCTGAAGATCTACGGGAAGCTCCGGCCGGGCAACCCGCCCCAGATCGATAAAGCCCGCAAGCTGTTCAGCGAGAAGTTTTTCGACGAGAACCGATACCGGCTGGGCAAGGTGGGTCGCTTCCGGGTGAACCGCAAGCTGGGCACCGACACCTCGGACGACGATATGATCCTGCACGTCGAGGACGTGGTGGAATGTCTGAAGTATCTGATGCTCCTGCGTACGGGCGAAGCGCAGTTTGAGGTGGACGACATCGACCATCTGGGCAACCGGCGGCTGCGGACGATCGACGAACTGGCGGCCGACGAGCTTCGCAAGGGGTTCCTGAAACTGCGCCGCACGGTGCAGGAGCGGATGAGTCTGAAGGATCCGGAGCAGATCAGCCGGCTGGCCGAGCTGGTCAACAGCAAGCCGGTCAGCTCCGCAATCGAGTTCTTTTTCGGCCGCAGCGAGCTCTCGCAGGTAGTGGATCAGACAAACCCGTTGTCGCAGCTCACCCATGAGCGGCGTCTGTCGGCCCTGGGGCCGGGCGGACTGAACCGGAAGCGGGCGGGCTTTGAAGTCCGGGACGTGCATATCAGCCACTACGGCCGGATCTGCCCGATCGAGACGCCGGAAGGCACGAACATCGGCCTGATCGCGTCGCTGGGCATCTACAGCCGCGTGGATGATTACGGTTTCCTCGTCACCCCGTACCGCAAAGTGGGCAAGGGCGGCCGGTTAGATCCGGACGTCGTGTATCTGCGGGCGGATGAGGAAATGCGGCATGTCCTGGCCCCGCCTGAAGTCCTGGTGGCGGGCAACGGCCACGTGCAGGAGGGGCAGGCTGTCGCCCGGTGCAGCGGCGAACTCAAACAGATCCCCGCTTCGGACATCGAGTACGTGGATATCTCGCCGAAACAGACGGTGGGCGTCAGCGCGGCCCTCATCCCTTTCCTGGAGCACGACGATGCCAACCGGGCCCTGATGGGGTCCAACATGCAGCGACAGGCCGTTCCGCTGCTCAAGTGCACGCCGCCCGTCGTGTCGACCGGGATGGAACGGGCGGTGGCGGAGAACAGCGGCATGGTGGTCCGCGCGGCGAAGGCGGGCAAGGTGACCTGGGTAGACGCCCTGCGCATCGTCGTCAACGATACGGACGAATACGTGCTGCGGAAATTCCAGGGCCTCAATGAACGCACCTGTCTGAATCAGAAACCGATTGTCCGGCTGGGCGAGCGGGTGAAGGCCGGCCAGATCATCGCGGACGGTCCGGCCACGGTGCAGGGCGAACTGTCTCTGGGAAAGAACGTTCTGGTCGCTTTCATGACGTTCGACGGCTACAACTTCGAGGACGCCATCCTGATCAGCGAGCGTCTGGTGAAGGATGACGTGTTCACGAGCATCCACATCGAGGAATTCGAGGTGGAGATCCGGGAGACGAAGCTGGGCCGGGAGGAGTTCACGGCGGACATTCCGAACGTCTCGGAACGAGCGCTGCGCAACCTCGACGCCAACGGGGTGGTGCGGCCCGGCACGCGCGTCGGCCCGGGCGATATCCTGGTGGGCAAAGTCAGCCCGAAATCCAAAACGGAGTTGTCGCCGGAGGAGAAGCTGCTGCACGCCATCTTCGGCCGCGCGGGCGAAGACGTCAAAAACGACTCGCTGGACCTGCCCGCCGGCGAGGAGGGTGTCGTGATCGACGCCAAGCGGTTTTCGCGCCGCGTCCACATGACGGACGAACAGAAGGCCCAGCTCAACGCGGAGATCGAGGATTACCGCAACGAGTGCAACGGAAAAATCATCGAAGCCTTCAAGCAGATGTGCCAGGCGATCGAAGCGCTGACCAACCAGCCCATGATCGATCCGAACACGCGGCAGAAGGTCGGCTACAGCGACCTGCGCGAGGTGATTCTCGAGCAGGTCGATGCGATGGCCGAGCAGGTCCGGGCCCGTGAGTTGAAATGGGTCAAACCGGCCGCCCTGCGGGAGGAGGCGATGGCCCTGGTGGATCGGTTCTGGCCCCGGATCGACGGCCTGGCGGAGGAACGCGACCGGAAGATCGCCCAGCTCAAACGGGGGGACGAACTGCCTTCGGGCGTGCTGGAGATGGTCAAGGTGTATGTGGCCACCAAACGCCGGCTGGCGGTCGGTGACAAGATGGCGGGGCGGCATGGGAACAAGGGCGTGATCGCCCGCATCATGCCGGAGGAAGACATGCCGTTCCTGGAGGACGGAACGCCCGTCGACATCTGTCTGAACCCCCTGGGCGTGCCATCACGCATGAACGTGGGGCAGATTCTCGAAACGCACCTGGGCTGGGCGGCCCGCATTCTGGGCTTCCAGGCGGTGACACCTGTGTTCGACGGGGCGAAGGAGGCAGAGATCTTCCAGGCCGTCAGCGAGGCCAACGAACTGGTGCGGCAGAGGCGGCAAGACGCGACGGCGGTGGCGCAGGCGGGACAGACCCGCGAGATTTTCTGCGAGATGCCCCAGAGCGGGAAGCTTCGCCTGCTGGACGGCCGCACGGGCGAGCCGTTCGATCAGGATGTGACGGCGGGCTATATCTACATGATGAAGCTGCACCACCTGGTGGACGACAAGATTCACGCCCGAGCGACCGGCCCGTACAGCCTGATTACGCAGCAGCCGCTGGGCGGCAAGGCGCGGACCGGCGGTCAGCGGTTCGGCGAGATGGAGGTCTGGGCGCTGGAGGCCTACGGGGCCGCCTACGTGCTGCAGGAGCTCCTGACCGTCAAGAGCGACGACGTTGAGGGCCGCACCAAAATCTACGAATCCATGGTCAAGGGGACGAACACCCTGGAGGCGGGCACTCCGGTCTCGTTTGACGTTCTGTGCAACGAGATCCGCGGACTGTGCCTGAACATCCAACTGGAGAAGAAGCGGGTGATCTGAGTCGGCGGAGGGCGGAGCCGCCCGGTCGCCGGGGAGTTGTGCGGGAGACGGATCATGCCTGCGGACGTGGCGTACGAGACGGTAAGCACGATCGATCCGGAGGAACTGCTGGCTTTCTACCGCAAGCAGCATCACCAGACGACGCAGGACGTGTCCAAAGTGAAACGGATGGTGGACAACACGTTCTGCTTCGTGACGGCGCGCCGCGAGGGCGAACTGATCGGGATGGCGCGCGGCGTGACGGACGGCGTTCGGGGGCAACTGGCGGACTGCAAACTGGACCCGCGCTTTCAGGGCCCGGCCTGCATCACCCGCAAGGATGGACGGATTGAGCATGACAGCTACGGGATCGCGCGCGAGATGGCCCTGCGGGTGATCGGAGCCCTGCGGGACTACGGATGCGAGCGGATCACCGCGCTGGCCTATGGGACCGAGGTGGACTTCTGCGAGGAGATCGGGTTCCGCAAGGCGAGCGGTCTGGTGGTCCTCCACCTGGATTCGGGCGTCACGGCGCCCGCCAACGTGGATGCGGGACAGTCCGGGAACGAGGGGTGAGCTGCCCCCGGCGGACGGTTCCGCCGGCGGCGTCGAAGGGATGAATCCGACGGACAGGCGACCTCGTCAGAGAGGAAGGCTTGGCAATCATGGCGGACAGCATTTACGACCGCGTGAATGACTACGGCAGTGTGAAGATTTCGCTGGCATCGCCCAACGACATCCGGAGCTGGTCATTCGGCGAGGTACGCAAGCCCGAGACGATCAACTACCGCACGTACCGGCCGGAAAAGGACGGCCTGTTCTGCGAGCGCATCTTCGGGCCCGAGCGTGACTGGGAGTGCGCCTGCGGCAAGTACAAAGGGACGAAGCACAAGGGCATTATCTGCGATCGCTGCGGAGTGAAGGTCACCCATTCCCGCGTGCGCCGCAAGCGGATGGGCCATATCAACCTGGCCGCCCCGGTGGTCCACATCTGGTTCTTCAAGGCGATGCCCTCGCGTCTGGGCTGCCTGTTGAGCATGAAAACGACGAGCCTGGAGAAGGTGGTTTACTTCCAGGACTACGTGGTGGTGGACCCCGGCGACACGCCGCTGAAAGAGCGACAGTTGCTCACGGAAGAGGAGTACCGGGCCGCCCAGGACAAATACGGCGCCTCCTTCACGGCGATGATGGGCGCGGAGGCGATCAAGGCCCTGCTGGAACGCCTGAATCTGGCCAACCTGGCGGTGGAACTGCGGCAGGGAATCGAAGAGACGGCCAGCAAGCAGAAGATCAAGGACCTGACCAAGCGGCTGCGGATCGTGGAGGCCCTGCGGAATTCCGAGAACGATCCGACCTGGCTGGTGCTGGACGTGATTCCGGTGATCCCGCCGGACCTGCGCCCGCTGGTTCTGCTGGAAAGCGGGAACTTCGCGACCAGCGACCTGAACGACCTGTATCGGCGCATCATCAACCGGAACAACCGGCTGAAGAAACTGGTGGACCTCAACGCGCCGGAAGTGATCATCCAGAACGAGAAGCGGATGCTCCAGCAGGCGGTGGACGCTCTGTTTGACAACGGACGCTGCCGACGGGCCGTGCTGGGGTCAAGCAACCGGCCCCTCAAATCGCTGACGGACATGATCAAGGGCAAACAGGGGCGCTTTCGCGAGAACCTCCTGGGCAAGCGGGTGGACTACTCGGCCCGTTCGGTCATCGTGGTGGGCCCGGAACTCAAGCTGCACCAGTGCGGCCTGCCCAAAAAGATCGCCCTGGAGCTCTTTCAGCCCTTCATCATCCGCAAGCTGAAGGAACGCGGCCTGGCCGATACCATCAAATCCGCCAAGAAAATGCTGGAGCGGCGCGACCAGGAAATCTGGGACATCCTGGAAGAGGTGATTTACCAGCATCCCGTGCTCCTGAACCGCGCCCCCACCCTCCACCGGATGGGTCTCCAGGCCTTCGAACCGGTGCTGGTGGAAGGCAACGCGATCCGCATCCATCCGCTCGTGTGTCGCGGGTTCAATGCCGATTTCGACGGCGATCAGATGGCCGTTCATCTGCCCCTCTCCGTGGAAGCCCAGGCCGAAACCCACGTGCTCATGCTGGCGACGAACAACGTTTTCAGCCCGGCAAACGGCAGCCCCATCATGTCCCCCTCGCAGGACATGGTTCTGGGCATCTTCTACCTGACCACCGATCACGTCAGCCCCCGGGTGGAAGAGAAGGACATGAAGGCGTTTTTCTCGGAGCACGAGGCGATGTACGCGCACGCGCTGGGCCAGATTGGCCTGCACGACTTTATCCGGGTGCGAATCACCCGGCGTCAGCTCGTGCGCGACGCAAAGGGGCCCATCGAGAACACACCAGCCAACGGCCGCGTCGTGACGACGGTCGGGCGTCTGATTTTCAACGATATCCTGGCGCCCAGCATGCCGTTCTACAATTGCTCCCTTTCCCAGCGCGGATCCGGCCGGGTGATCGCGGACTGTCACGCCATCCTGGGGCGGGCGGCCACCGTGGATCTGCTGGACCGGATCAAAGAAACGGGATTCCGCTTCAGCACACTGGCTGGCCTGTCGTTCGCGCTGAGCGACCTGCGCGTTCCGGCCGCCAAGAGCGACATCATTGACACGGCGCAGAAGAAAGTCGACCAGATCGAGCGGGATCACGCGAACGGGGCCCTGACCCCCCTGGAGCGATACAACCAGATGATCGACGTCTGGATTCACGCCCGCGAACAGGTCACCGAGGCCATGATGACCGAACTGCGACACGACTATCGCGATGAAGAGGGCGGGTATATGGCGGCTGTTCGCGGAGAACGGGGTCAGTGGATCGCGCCGCCCGAGGCCCGGGCCTATCTCAATCCGATTTTCCTGATGACGGAGTCGGGAGCGCGGGGCAGCGTGGACCAGATCCGGCAGTTGGCGGGCATGCGCGCGTTGATGGCCAAGCCTTCGGGCGAAATCATTGAGACGCCGATCAAGGCGAATTTCCGCGAGGGTCTCTCCGTGCTCGAGTATTTCAGTTCGACGCACGGAGCCCGCAAGGGGCTGGCGGACACGGCCCTGAAAACGGCCGACTCCGGCTATCTGACGCGGAAACTGGCCGACGTGGCCCAG
Source organism: Planctomycetota bacterium (assembly GCA_052034525.1). Classification (GTDB taxonomy): domain Bacteria; phylum Planctomycetota; class Phycisphaerae; order UBA1845; family UBA1845; genus JAFGJQ01. The sequence continues at coordinate 11,271 of JBPOIK010000001.1, read as the reverse complement.
AACGTGATCGTCAACCGGACCGACTGCGGCACGATCAACGGGATTACCAAAAGCGCCATCTACCGCGGCGAGGAGATCGAGATTCCGCTGCGGGAGGCCATCGTGGGACGTGTGGCCCGCGACACGATCCGCAATCCGGTGACCGACGAAATCATCGTCTCTGAAAACGAGTGTATCACCGCCGACATCGCCCGGAAAATTGAGAATCTGGGCCTGGATATGATCCGCGTGCGCAGTCCGCTCACGTGTGAGAGCCCGCTGGGTTGCTGTGCCTCCTGCTACGGGGTGGACATGTCTACCGGGCTGCTGGTGGAGGAAGGCATGGCCGTGGGAATCATCGCGGCGCAATCCATCGGCGAACCGGGCACTCAGTTGACGATGCGGACGTTCCACACCGGTGGCGTCGCATCGCGCGCCGTCGTGGAGAACAAGCTCATCGCCGGGTCGGCAGGGATTGTGCGATACCGCGATCTGGCGGCCGTGACCATCGCCGCCCAGGGCCAGATGCCCGCGCGCGTGGTCGCCCTGAAACGGAACGGCGAAGTGGTTCTCGTGGACGAAAAGGAACGGGAGCTGGAGGCCTACAAGGTTCCGTACGGAGCGGAGATTCTGGTGGCCGAAGGCACCAGGATCAAAACCGGCCAGACCCTTGTCGTCTGGGACCCGCACCTGACGCCGATTCTGGCCGAGGTGAGCGGCTTCGTGCGATTCCAGGATATCGCCGAGGGTGAGACCGTGCGGGCCGAGCAGGACCGTGTTGGCGCTCGGTTTGTCGTGGTCGAGCACAAGGGCGAGAAGCATCCCCAGATCGTGATCGAGGACAGCGAGGGACGGGTTCAGGATTATCACTATCTGCCGGCCAAGGCCCGGATCGAAGTCACGGAAGGCCAGGCCATTTTGCCGGGCACGCTGCTGGCCCGCCAGCCGCGTGCGATGAGCGGCACCCAGGACATCACCGGCGGCCTGCCGCGTGTGACGGAGATCTTCGAGGCCCGGCGCCCGAAAGAACCGTCCGTCATGGCGGAGATTTCCGGCGTGGTGGAAATCCGGGCCGACAAACGCCGCAGCAAAATGACCATTATCGTGCGCAGCGGAAGCGGCATGGAACGCGAGCACCACGTGCCGCAGGACAAGCAGCTTCTGGTGCATGCCGGCGACCACGTGGACGCCGGCGATCCGCTGATCGAAGGGCCCCTCGTGCCGACGGACATTCTGCGAATCCGTGGCGAGGAGGCGCTGCAGCAGTATCTGCTGGCGGAGATCCAGGCCGTCTATCGGAGTCAGAACGTCAGCATCAACGACAAGCACCTGGAAATCATCCTGACCCAGATGCTCCGCCGCGTGAAGATCGAATCGCCCGGCGATTCCGGTTTCCTGCCGGGCGAGGTGACGGACAAGTTCCGCTTCCGCGCGGCGAACGAAGAACTGTCCAAGAGCGTGCGGATCGAGGATCCGGGTGACACCGACCTGACCAAGGGACAGATCGTCCGCAAAACGGTGCTGGAAGAAAAGAACGACGAGGTGGAACAGAGCGGCGGCGAACCGGCCAAGGGCAAGAAACCCAAGCCGGCCACCGCCACCACGATCCTGCTGGGCATCACGAAGGCCAGCCTGCAGAGCGAATCCTTCATTTCAGCGGCATCGTTCCAGGAGACCACGAAGGTTCTCACGGAGGTCTCGCTGGCCAGCGCGGTGGATCCGCTGCTGGGCCTGAAGGAGAATGTGATTCTGGGCCATCTGATCCCGGCGGGGACGGCGTTCAAGCCGCACCTGGATTTGCGCGTGAGGCGGATCGGCGAGCCGCTTCCGATTGTGGAAGATCAGGCGGCGGATATGATCTCCCCCACGCCCGACGCGGCCGGCGCCGAATCGCGACTGGGAGCTCTCAGTGGATTTGGCGGCGAGGGAACCGGTCTTTCGAGCCTGCTGGGGCGGGAATTGGCGTCGGCCGGATCGCCCGGCGAGGGGGCCGGCAGCCCCGTCCGCGAACTGTCGGGCGACGAGGCGTAGGAAAAAAGACGACGGCCGGGGGGGTGGTGACCGCCGCCTCTCCGAGCCGCACGGTTGTATGTAAGGAGAGTTCATGCCAACCATCAATCAATTGGTCCGAAACGGACGGCGCCTTGTGCCGCGCAAGTCCAAAGTGCGGGACATCGAGCGGTGCCCGCAGCGTCGCGGCGTCTGTCTGATCGTCAAGACGCAGACTCCCAAAAAGCCGAACTCGGCCCTCCGCAAGGTTGCCCGTGTGCGGCTCACGAACGGCAAGGAAGTCACCGCCTACATCGGAGGCGTGGACCACAACCTGCAGGAGCACTCCATGGTGCTCGTCCGCGGAGGACGTGTGCGGGACCTGCCGGGCGTGCGCTACCACATCATTCGTGGGGCTCTCGACTGCGCGGGCGTGGAGAACGACAAGGCGGGCCGGCCGCGGAATCGCAGCCGCAGCAAGTACGGCGTGAAGCGTCGACGGAAGTAGTCGTCCCTGTTCGGGCGGCGTCTGATCCGCGGGTGCGAACCACAGGGAGGTGCGGTGCGATGCTCGACGTGCCCCAATGGCCGGTCCGGACCCTCTCCGACACCGGGCCGGCAACGCTTGCCGCCGCGCGGGTGATCGGCTTGGCTGTGCTGGCCGCCTTGGCGGCGCAGGTGGCGGTTCCGATCGGATGGGTGCCCGTCACTTTGCAGACCCTGGCGGTTGCCCTGGCGGGGTTGCTCCTGCGGCCTCGTGAGGCGGCGGCCGCGATGCTGCTCTACGTGGCGGCCGGCTGGCTGGGCGCCCCCGTGTTTGCGGTCGGTCGGGCGGGGTTCGTCACTGCGACCGCGGGCTACCTGGCGGCATTGCCAGCGGCGGCGGCGCTGATCAGTCGGGTCGGACACGGTCGGCACGCGGGGCCTGCCCGGCAGATGGGGGCTGTGGTGGCGGGCATGGGATTGGTTTTCGGACTGGGCACGGGGTGGCTGGCCATGCAGACAGGGAGCCTTCGAGAGGCGATGATGGTTGGTGTGGTTCCGTTTGTCTGGATTGAGGCGGCCAAAGCGGGGGTGGCGGTGACGCTGGTGCGGAGCGCTCGGCGCGTTCACGCCGGGCGCCGGATTGGCGATCCGGGACGGGTTTAGGCGAGACCGGCCTTGCCGCCGGCCCGGCCGGCCGGTAAGCTGTGGGGCTTCGGCAGGCGGCGAACGTAAGGGGCAGCGGCGGCCCGGAATGGGAAGACTGGAATGGCTCGTAAGCGATTCACGAACTCGAGAGAACAGTTGAAGCCGGACTCCCGGTTCAACAGCAAGCTGGTCAGCAAATTCATCAATTGCCTGATGCTGGACGGGAAGAAGTCCACTGCGACGGCAGTCTTCTACGACGCGATGGACATCCTGGCTAAGCAGGTGAAAGAGAAGTCGCCGCTGGAGGTGTTCGAGACGGCGGTGAACAACGTCAAGCCGAACATCGAGGTCCGCTCGAAGCGCGTGGGCGGCTCGAACTACCAGGTGCCGATGCAGGTGAACCGCAAGCGCCAGCAATCCCTGGCCTTCCGGTGGATCATCACGGCCACGCGGGAGGCCCGCGGCAAGGCGGGGAAGGCGACTTCGGTCGTGCTCGCGCAGGAGCTGGTCTCCGCGTATCGCGGAGAGGGAACCGCGGTGACCACGAAGATCAACGTGCATCGAATGGCCGACGCAAACAAGGCGTTCGCTCACTTCGCCTGGTAGATTTCGCCGAGGTGACTGACGGTGCCGATGGCGTTCGCGCGAACGCCATCGGCCCCGCAGTATTCGCGGAAGCCTGTGATCGTCCTCGCCGCGTCGGGACGCGGAGCAGACGGAATGAGCATCGACCTGTCCACGGTGCGGAACATCGGCATTGCCGCACACATTGACGCCGGCAAGACCACGACCACCGAGCGCATTCTCTTCTACAGCGGTCGGACCCACCGGATGGGCGACGTGGACGACGGAACCACCATCACGGACTTCGACGAGCAGGAGCAGCGCCGGGGCATCACCATCTACTCGGCCGCCGTCAGTTGTCCCTGGAAGGACTGCACCATCAACCTGATCGACACGCCCGGCCACGTGGACTTCACGGCCGAGGTGGAACGCTCCCTTCGCGTCCTGGATGGGGCGGTGGCCGTCTTCGACGCCAATGAGGGCGTCGAGGCACAATCCGAAACCATCTGGCGGCAGGCGGATCGATACTGCGTGCCCCGCATCTGCTTCATCAACAAGATGGACAAGATGGGGGCGGATTTTGAGTATTCCTTTCAATCGCTGATCACACACCTGCACGCCAACCCGGTGGCCCTTCAGATTCCGATCGGGGCGGAGACCCGTTTCGAGGGCGTGATCGACCTGCTGGAGATGAAGGTCCGATGCTTCAACCCGGACCAGCTCGGGTCGCGGGTGGAGACACGCGAGATTCCCGACTCCCTGCGGGCGGAGGCGGAGCGCTATCGGGCGCATCTGGTCGAACAGGTGGCCGAGACGTCGGAAGAGCTGACGGAGCTCTTTCTGGCCGACGAGCCGATTCCCGTTGCCGAACTCAAGAAGGCCTTGCGGGCGGCGACGATCGCCTGTCGCGTGCAGCCCGTGCTCTGCGGATCCGCGCTGCGCTACATGGGCGTGCAGCCGCTGATGGATGCCGTCTGCGACTACCTGCCCTCCCCCCTGGATATGCCGCCCGTTCCCGGGCAACTGCTGGACAAAAAGGCGAGCCGCTCCGACGGCGAACCGAAAGAAATCCTCCTGCACGCCGACCCGGAGGCTCCGCTGGCTGCCCTGGTGTTCAAGGTCGTGGCGGACAGGCCGTTGGACCTTTACGTTCTGCGGATCTACTCGGGCACGCTGGTGGTCGGTCGCAAAGTGTTGGATGTGAACACGGGGAAGAAGGAAGCGATTACCCGCATGTTCCGCATGTTTGCCAAGCGGCGCGAACAACTCGTCAAGGCGGAGGCGGGTGACATTGTGGCGATTCTCGGGCCGAAGGACACCCTGACCGGCCACACCTTGTGCGACGCCCAGCGCCCGGTACTGCTGGAGAGCATCTCTTTTCCGAATACGGTAATCGTTCAGTCCATCGAGCCGAAATCCTCGCGCGATCGCGACAAGATGACGGATGCCCTCCGCGCCCTCTCGCGACAGGACCCCACCTTCCGCCCGAAAATCGACGCGGAAACCGGACAGACGCTCATTCAGGGCATGGGGGAACTGCACCTGGAGGTGCTCGTGGAGCGCCTGACGAAGGAGATGAACGTGGATGTCCACGTGGGCCGGCCGCAGGCCTCCTACCGCGAGACCGTGCGAGACGCCGCGGAGGCGGAGGCCCGCTTCGATCGCGAGATTGCCGGACGCAATCATTTCGCTGCGGTGAAGGTGCGGGTGGAACCGGTGCCGCTGGAGACCACGGGGAAAACCGAGCTGGTTCGCAGCTTCGTGGACTCCTCGAGCGTGCGGCCGGAGTATCTGGCCGCCGCGGAGTCGGGGATTCGCGGGGCGGCCACCGTCGGGCCGGTCGTCGGCTATCCCCTTATTCACTGGAAGGCTACGCTGGTCGAGATGGAACAGCACGATGTGGACAGTTCGGACCTGGCGTTTGAGAACGCGGCTCGGATTGCGTTTGAACGCGCGGTGGCCGCGGCTTCCCCTGTTCTGCTGGAGCCGATCATGCGGCTCGAGGTCATCACGCCGGACGAATACTTCGGGGCGATCAACGGCGATCTGCATGCGCGCCGGGCGGTGATCACGGGGACGGACATGCGGGGCCGCAACCGGCTGATCATCGCCGAGGCTCCGTTGGCCGAGATGTTCGGCTATGTAACCGAGCTGCGTAGCCTCTCGCAGGGCCGGGCCACCGTGAGCATGGAGCCGCTGCGGTACGCCCCGGCGCCGGAATCGGTCACGCGGCGGATGACGGGGGTGGGGTCGTGACGTCGACGTGCGGCCCCGATAGGAAACACGCCGCCGCCTGCCCTACGAAGGCAGTCGACCAACGGACCGACACGATTGGCAGAACTGGGAGGACTGGAAAAACAGGCAAGGCCCTGCGAGACGTCGCAGAGCCCTGCCCGACCGAGCCCGAAGGGATTCGAACCCTCAACCACCGGATCGACAGTCCGGTACTCTAACCAATTGAGCTACGGGCCCATACGCTCGGTGCCCCAAGGGGGGCGCAGAGCCTCTGTGCACCCTGATAATACCGGGTCGATTCGCGTTGTCAAGGCAATCTCGCACCGTGAACGAACCCGTTGCCCGACCGCAGGTTGCGGCGCTGCGGGCTTGCACTATCATGGCCCGGCCAATAGCACGGAGGAACCCTGGATGCGAGCGTGGCTGCCGAAAAAGAACCCCAACTTCTTTCCATTCACCGCGTTGCTGTGTTTGCTCGCGGCCCAGGCGGCAGGAGCAACCCTGGAGGAGCAGCTTCGAGCCGCCCTCGAACCGAGCCCCGAACCCGGCGCGACGTGCGGAGCCGTCGTCGTGGATATCCAGACCGGAAAGACAATCCTGGATGTCAATGGGGACGAAGTGCTCGTGCCGGCCAGCAACGCAAAGGTGTTTTCGCTGGCGGCTGCGATTGATATCCTCGGGCCGACGTTCGAATTCCGCACTCTGGTGGCGATACGCGGGAACGACCTGATCGTGGTGGGCGACGGTGACCCGAGCTTCGCGGATCCGGAAGGAGCGGGGAAGCCGGAAGACCCGGTGGCCGTGTTCTTTGATGGTTGGGCGCAGCGGCTTCGCGAAAAGGGTGTGGAGGTCGTCACGGGTGACCTGGTTATCGACGAGTCGATCTTCGAACCCGCACGCGACCACCCGCGGTGGCCCAACGAAGATGTCGGCCGGGCCTACGCCGCGCCGCCCGGTGCGCTGAATCTGTACGAAAACGCCGTGCAGTTCACCATCCGGCCGGCGGCAAAGGCGGGCGATCCCGTCCGTTGGAGTGTCTACCCGCCGAACGGTCTGGTGGAGGTACGGAACAAGTGCAAGAGCGCCGCAAAGGGCAAAAATGTCCCCGTGCTGTTCAGACCGCGACCTACCTTCGAGTACCAGTTAACCGGAACCTGCACGGCCGAAACTAAATCCTCTGTGGCCATTGCGGATCCAGGCATGTTCTTCGCCGATGTGTTGCGAACGCATCTGGCCACACGTGGAATCCGCATCGAAGGAAAAACCCGGCGTGAACGCGTTCGCGACGAGCAGGGCGAATTGCCTCCTGACTGCGCGGTGGTGCTGGTACACACCACGCCGCTGGCAGACGTGGCAACGCGCGTCGGCAAAGACAGTCAGAACCTTTTCGCGGAAGCCCTCCTGAAACGGACGGGCTATGCCTTTGCCCGCGCGGCGGGCGAGCCGAATCCGCGCGGAAGCTGGGCGACCGGTCGGGCCGCTGTGGAAGACCTTCTCAAGCGGGCCGGCGTGCAGGACAACCACGTCCAGCCCGTCGACGGCTCCGGCCTGAGCCGCGAGAATCGCTCGTCGGCCCGGGCGATGGTTCAGGTGCTGGCGTACATGCACAAACACCCGGGCTGGCCGCTTTTCGCCCGGAGCCTGGCGGTGGCCGGGCGCGATGGAACCCTGAAACGGCGGATGAAGGACGTGCCGGGGCTGGTATGCGCCAAAACGGGTTATATCGGAGGCGTCCGTACGCTAAGCGGCTACGTGGAAACGCCGGATCGCCGGATGTACGCCTTCTCCCTGCTGTTCAACGGTTTCAAAAGGACCAGCCGTCCCTTTACGAAAATGCAGGACCGCTTCTGCGAAGTGCTCGCCAAATCAAAACCCGAGCCGGCGGAGACGCCGTGACGGCCAGTGCCGGCGCGGGGTCGCCCACGGTTTGAGAGAACCGGTTTCTGTTTGCGAGACCGGCTCTTGGGCCGAGCGAGAATCCGCGCTGCCCAAGCATGTCCGCCTGAGTCGTCTTCTCAGATCGCCCGATTCCCGGCTCTCTCGACCACTCTGCCCACCGGGCCCCGGTTGTCTTGCGCCATCCGAATGAGTGCTCGCACCCAGGGTGCCCGAGCGTGACGCGTATCCCCGCTCCGGAAACCCCGGCCCGTCTGATAATCCCCATTGCTCCTGCATGTTTCGTGTGGTACGATTACGCCATAAATGTCTGACGGAGCTGCAGCAAGCAGGATCTCCCACGGAGGAGGGTTCAATCCGCGCTTCAGGATGCACAGGCCGCCTTGGAGACGATGCCGAGGCAATCAAGGTTGACGCGATCGGAGGCATGCGGCAGCTCTGCGCATCGTGCGAGCGAGTTATTGATTAGTGACGTGACTGGTGGCGAACGAGCGGTGCGCAACGTGACCCTACGGGGAAGAGTCATGCTGTCATACCTGTGGAAGTCGGCGCCTGTCTGGATAGGGGGTTTCATCGGTTTCCTCCTGGTGGCCGGGTGTCATGGAGGCGGGAGCGCGCTGAACCGGGGCCCGGGTTCGGGCGGGGCAACGAGCAATGCCTGCCCGTCTTCCGCCTCCGCGCATCCCCGGGCGGAGCCCGTTGAAGGCGAACCGGTGACGGCCACGAAGGAGAACGGGAGGCCAGGCGTGCCTGCCGCCGGTCGCGATGTCGCGAAGATCGCACCACCCTCGTCGTTCGTTTTCATCCGTGTTACGCCCGTGGAGGGCGGCGGCAGTCCTGGCGCGACGGAGAGAATCGGACGGGATGGAAAGCAGTCTCAGAATCACTCCACGAACCTGGAGGTCGTGTTCCATAACCCACGAGGCTCTCCGCATATCCAGTCCACTCCGGACGGCGGCCTGCACATCTCCTTTGACTCCACCGGTCGAAACGGAGAGACGGTCGAGACCGTGCTCAACGAACTGGTGACCGTGTTCTTGCAGGTACCGGCCCAGGGCAACCCTTTCCGGGCATACGGCTCGGGAGAGAGTGAGGGACTGGTTAGGGTGTCGCTTACCGGATCGGCGATGAACTGCATCCACGCCCTTATGAATCACGGCGTGGAGACGCTTTCATTCGGAAAACACGTCTCACTGGAGGGGAAGGACTTGTTCATTGTGGGGGTTGTGTCCCAGGAGAATGAGGAGGGCAAGCTCGTTACCCACAACGTGATCTTGCCGAGGAAGACCGTTCCCTGCTGTCGGGGAATGCTCATCGTACAGCGATCGTCCCCGGATTCACCGCGAGAGGAATAGTCGCCCGCGTGGCGGCGGCGCGGAAGACGAACGGTCTGCCCCCACGGCCGGGGTTCGATTGTCGGTGCCGGGCGCCCCGGCCGGCTTCAGCCGGCCAGTCAGTGCCCCCGGCTTCAGCCGGGGGAAGAAAGCAGCTCCGCTCACTCCCTCTCTCTATATCCACGCCGCAGCCGGCTTCCGCTCGGTCCCCGTAGATCGCGGAGGAATCGAGCAGACTCTCCTTGGCGATCTCATCGTTCAGTTGCCCTGCGGGGCGGATCCCGGCTCGCTTCCGCCTGTAGCTTGGGCGGTCGGGCAACTCGCTCGCGCCTGCTCGATTCTGTTCGCCCAGCGACGGCGGCGCTACCGCTGTGGGCGTCGGCGCTTCGCGCCGCAAGGGACCACGGACGCTGCGAAGGCCGGCGGGGACCAAGCGGAGCAGAAGCGCAAAGCCACAGTCGACCCTTCTGGCCATAAGCCATTGCCCTGACAAAAACTCAGGAATCAGACGGTGGACGGATCAGTCTGAAGCCCTGTTTCATTCGGAAGGATTGGTAAAAAGAGTGGACGCGATGGAGGGCAGGTTGCACGATGCTCAGACTTTTCCGAGCCTCGTCGCCAATGAGGCCGGAGGGGAAAAATCTGACTCTTCCCCGAGGATCGCCAACAACGCGATCAAGGGAGACTCCGCTAGCCCCTGCGGCGGCGTGGAAACGCCGGTTCGCCGCGATGATTGACATTCGTCTTCTCGTACCGTTCAATGCGCGAGTGGGGGGCCGGCCGCGGTTGGCCGGCGATGTGTGAGCTGGTTTTGTGCTGAATCAAGAGGAATCCATAATGTCACAAACGCCAATGTCCTGCCCGTTTGCGCGAACGCTGATTGCCGGCCTGTGTGTTCTGGGTTTTGTGGGCGGAGCCGGTCGAGCTGCCGAGACGCCCGGCGTGTTGAACGGGATCGACGTGTTGGCGCGGGACGGGTTCAAGGTGCTGGACGGCGCCAAGGTGGGGCTCATCACGAACCACACCGGCCTGGACGTGAACGGCAAGTCCACCATCGAACTCATCAACGCGGCCCCGAACGTGGAGCTGGTTACGTTGTTCAGCCCGGAGCACGGCCTGCAGGGCGTCAAAGACGAGCATGTCGGAGATTCCACGGATCCGCTCTCGGGCAAGAAGGTGTACAGTCTGTACGGAAAGACGCGCCGTCCGACCCCGGAAATGCTTGAGGGGATCGACACGCTCGTCTTCGATATTCAGGACATCGGGTGCCGGTACTATACGTACATCGCCACCATGGGCTATGCAATGGAAGAGGCGGCCCGGCACAACCTGCGGATGGTGGTCCTGGATCGGCCGAATCCCATCACCGGCACCCGCGTCTTCGGACCGCCCTGCGACAAGGACGGGCAGTTCACCGCCTATCATCCATTTCCGCTGGTGCATGGGATGACGGTGGGCGAACTGGCCCGCATGTTCAACGAAGAACGCAAAATTCACGCCAATCTGACCGTGGTCCCCATGGAAGGGTGGAAGCGCAGCATGTGGTTCGACGAAACGAACCAGACCTGGGTCAACCCGTCGCCGAATATGCGATCGTTGACACAGGCCACCCTGTATCCGGCCACCGGCCTGATCGAAGCGTGCAGCGTGTCGGTCGGCCGGGGAACGGATACGCCGTTCGAGGTTTTTGGCGCCCCATGGATGGACGGTCGCAAGCTGGCCGCCCGGCTGAACGGTCTTGGGCTCAAAGGGGTCCGGTTCGTGCCATTCCGGTTCACACCCAATGCCAGCAAATTCAAGGACCAGGAGTGTGGAGGAGTGCAGGTGATCCTGACGGATCGGAATGCGTTTGACCCGCTGGAGACCGGGCTGTCCATCGTTCGCGAGCTGAAGGCGCTGTTTGGCGACGCTTTTGACATCGACAAGGTGAACAACCTGCTCTTCCACAAGGCGACGCTCGAAAAGGTGAAGAATTCCGCCGGGCCGGTGACCTATACGTCGCTCTGGACCGATTTTCTGACCCGGTTTCTGGAGACTCGCAAGAAGTACCTGATGTATGAGTAGGGAAGGCAGCCGGGTGCCCTCCGCCACTCTTCCGACGACGCGACCGCGTGGCGGGAGCTCTGGGGCGCGGGGCCAAGCG
>JBPOIK010000007.1:0-6795 GCA_052034525.1 Planctomycetota bacterium | reverse complement strand
CCTGGTCCGTTTGCGCCATACTGCTACCTCCTTCGGAATAATCCCTGCGACGGGGTTCATTATTCGACAACCGCGATGTTTAATCAAGTGGTTCGATGCGAGAAAATGACGAATACGCGAGCTTCGGGGAGCAATTCAGAGGATATTGGAAGAATTACGCCAAAATCGACACTTGCGGGCCGCCAGCACTCTTTATTCGGCTCGCAAAACCAGTTATAATCATTAAGGTTAATAATGGTCAAAGGAGTGATGAGCGATGGATTTCGCAAAACTTACCACTAAATCGCGGGAGGCCTTCACCGAGGCGCAGAACAGGGCCGTCACCTACGGTCACACGGAGGTGGACGGGGAGCACCTGCTGCTGGCCCTCGCGGAGCAGGCGGACGGTCTGGTGCCGCGTCTGCTGGTCCGCATGGGGGTGGACACCAGGAGCCTGATCAGGCGGCTGGAGGACGAGCTGTCCAGGCGGGTGCGCGTCTCCGGTCCCGGGGCCGAGCCGGGCAGGGTGTACATCTCTCAGCGCCTGTCGCGCCTGATGGTGAAGGCGCAGCAGAGGGCCGAGCAGCTCAAGGACGAGTATGTGTCCGTTGAGCACATCTTCGGAGCGTTCATAGACGAGGGGAGAACAAGCGCCGCCGGGCGCATACTGGCGGAGCTCGGCGCAAGCGAGGAGAAGTTCCTCGAGGTGTTGAACGATGTCCGCGGAAGGGCGCGTGTCTGCAGCGAGGACCCGGAGGGGACCTACGAGGCTCTCGAGAAGTACGGGCGGGACCTCGTCGCGGCCGCGCGCGCCGGCAAGCTGGACCCGGTGATAGGCAGGGACGAGGAGGTCCGCAGGGTCGTCCGGATACTCAGCCGCAAGACGAAGAACAACCCCGTGCTGATCGGCGACCCGGGCGTTGGCAAGACCGCCAGAGTCGAGGGGCTGGCGGCCAGGATAGTCAACGGCGACGTGCCGGAGGGGCTTAAGGACCGCTCGATCTTCGCGCTCGACATGGGATCCCTGGTGGCGGGCGCCAAGTACAGGGGGGAGTTCGAGGAGAGGTTGAAGGCCGTGCTCAACGAGGTCAAGGAGAGCGACGGCAGGATAATACTGTTCATAGACGAGCTGCACACGATAGTAGGCGCCGGGGCGGCCGAGGGCGCGATAGACGCGGGGAACATGCTCAAGCCGCTTCTCGCGCGCGGAGAGCTTCACTGCATCGGGGCCACCACGGTGGACGAGTACCGCAAGCGCATAGAGAAGGACGCTGCCCTGGCCCGGCGCTTCCAGCCGATACTGGTGGAGCAGCCGACGGTCGAGGACACAGTCTCCATACTTCGCGGTCTGAAGGAGCGATTCCAGGTGCACCACGGGGTCAAGATACGCGAAAACGCCCTGGTGGCGGCATCCGTCCTGTCTGACCGCTACATCACCGAGCGGTTCCTGCCCGACAAGGCCATAGACCTGGTCGACGAGGCGTGCGCGTTGATCCGCACGGAGATCGACTCCCTCCCGGCGGAGCTGGACGCGGTCTCCAGAAGGGTGATGCAGCTGGAGATCGAGGAGGCCGCTCTCGTCAGGGAGAAGGACGCGGCGAGCGGCGAGAGGCTGAAGTCCCTGCGAAGGGAGCTGCAGGAGGCCCGCGAGGAGCAGGCGGGGATGCGCGCCCAGTACGAGGCCGAGAAGAAGGAGATAAGCGCCGTCCGGGAGCTCCGGCAGCGCATCGAGTCCATCGGGCGCGATATAGAGAGGGCCGAGCGCGAGTACGACCTGAACAGGGCCGCCGAGCTGAAGCACGGCACTCTGCCGCAGCTTGAGGCGGAGCTCAAGGAGAGGGAGAAGGGGCTGGACGACGGCCAGTCCAGGCTGCTGCGCGAGGAGGTCACCGACGAGGAGATAGCCCAGATAGTGGGCCGCTGGACCGGCATTCCCGTGTCACGCCTGATGGAGGGGGAGAGGGAGAAGCTGCTGAAACTGGACGAGGTGCTTCACCGGCGGGTCGTCGGCCAGGACGAGGCCGTGGAACTGGTGGCGGACTCCGTCCTCCGCGCGCGCTCCGGGATAAAGGACCCGAGACGGCCCATAGGCTCCTTCATCTTCCTGGGGCCTACCGGTGTAGGCAAGACGGAGCTGGCCAAGACCCTCGCAGAGGCCCTTTTCGACAGCGAGGAGAACCTTATCAGGCTGGACATGTCTGAGTACATGGAGAAGCACTCGGTCTCGCGTATGGTCGGAGCGCCCCCCGGATACGTCGGGTACGAGGAGGGCGGCCAGCTGACGGAGGCCGTGCGGCGCAGGCCCTACTCGACGATACTGTTCGACGAGATCGAGAAGGCGCACCCGGACGTGTTCAACATCATGCTGCAGATACTCGACGACGGTCACATCACCGACAGCCAGGGGCACCTGGTCGACTTCAAGAACACGGTCATAATCATGACCAGCAACGTCGGCGCGCAGTACCTGCTGGAGGGGATAACCCAGGACGGGCTCATCAAGGAGGACGCCCGGACCCGCGTTACGGACGAGCTTCGCCGGACCTTCCGCCCGGAGTTCCTTAACAGGGTGGACGACGTAGTCCTCTTCAAGCCGCTGCAGCGCGACGAGGTGCGGCGAATAGTGAGGCTGCTGGCATCCTCCCTGGAGGAGAGGCTGAAAGACAGGAACATCTCTCTCTCGATCACCGACGACGCGGTGGACTTCATCGCGCGGGAGGGGTACGACGCGGTCTACGGGGCGCGCCCGCTGAAGCGCTTCATGACCAGGCGGGTCGAGACGCCGGTCGCCAGGATGATCATCTCGGGCGAGGCGGCGGAGGGGTCGAGGATTGTGGTGGACGAAAAGGACGGTGGGATTGAGCTGGCGGTCGGCGCGTAGCGATCCGGCAGTGGGCAGGCTGCGGCGGGAATAGTGAGGCTCCTCTGCATATTCTAGGGTTGGTCGGAAGGCGTTTCGTTCAAACGACTCGCCACGCGCCAACCCTCCTTGTTCCAGTCGCGTGACTCCGCTGCCTTGCCTCCTGGCCTGTACGTGGCATTGAAGGAAACATCCGAAATCCATCTTTTGAACAGGGGGTTGTCCTGGAACTGTTTGACCAGTTCCACGTGATCGTGCATGAGTTTCATGATGACACTCCGCAGCACCGCGTCGTGCTCAATCCGCGCGGTCTGCCGGTCGTTGTTCCTCATGGCGTTCTGATAGCCCTTGTCGGCGCTTACCTTCGCCGGGATCTCCTCGGTTATGACCCGGCAAATTTTGTCGCCGTCCTTCCAGTCCAGATGGCCGAACTGATCGTTGAAGGCCTTGATGATGTTGCTCAAACGGTCTAGTTCCGGCTCCGGCTTGAAGCCTCCACCGGTGCCCGGGACCGGGTCGATCTCCCCGTCCTCGTCGGCCAGGGCGATGGCCATGGCGGCCTTCATCTCGGCGCGGTAGCTCTCCATGTCGATTGTTTCGAGGATTCCCTTCGAGAGGTCCTCCTCTATGGGCGCGGGCAGCTTAGGAAGGAGAAAGTTCAGGAAGATCGACAGCTTCTCCCACTCCGCGTTCGAATAGGGAAGGATCGAGGCCAGAAATCCGTATGTGCGCACGAAGGCCTTCGCCTTCCCCTTGAAGTCGATCTGCCGGTCCTCGTCGAGGTCCGACGTGTACGTCGCGGCGCAGGAGTCCAGGATCGGGTCCAGCATGCCGCGCTCCTCGCCGCCCAGGTAGAGTCGTACCAGTTCGTCGACGTGCTCCGGTGAGTAGACCTGATGAGCGTCGAGATCTGCCTTCAGATCGTGCAGCTTGTTCGGGTCCGTCTCGTCGCTGAGAATCGTCGTGCGGTAGTAGGGAGCGAAGGAGTTGAGAATGGTGTCGGAGTCGTTGCAGAAGTCGAGGACGAACGTGTCGTGCTTCTGCGGGTGCGCTCGGTTCAGGCGGGAGAGAGTCTGCACCGCCTTCACCCCCGAGAGCGGCTTGTCCACGTACATTGTATGGAGCAGAGGCTCGTCGTACCCGGTCTGGAACTTGTCGGCGACGATCAGAAAGCGGTACGGGTCCTCCTGGAACCTGTCCGGTATCATCCCGCTCGGGAAGCCGTTGAGGCTTGCCTCTGTCACCTTTGCGCCGCCGAACTCACGCTCCCCGGAGAAGGCGATCAGTGCCTCCCATTGACACTTGCTCTCCTTCAGATACTCGCGGAACGCATGATAATACTGGATGGCCCGCTCGACGCCCCCGGTGACCACCATCGCTCTGGCTTTGCCGCCGATCTTCCTTCGGTCGAGCACCTGCTCGCGGAAGTGATCGACCATGATCTCTGCCTTCCTGCGGATGGCGTGTTCGTGCGACTCGACATAGAGGCGAAGCTTCTTCGCCGCTTTCTTCACGTCGAACTCCGGATCGTCCTTCACCCTCTTGATGAGGCGGTAGTAGCTATCCACTGGAGTGTAGCTCTGCAGCACGTCGAGAATGAACCCCTCCTGAATCGCCTGCTTCATCGTGTAGCTGTGAAAGGGGAAGTGACGCACCGTGCCGTCGGGCTGAGGATCGGGCTCGCCGAATATCTCCAGCGTCTTGTTCTTCGGCGTCGCGGTGAAGGCGAAGTAGCTTGCATTGGAGAGCATCTTGCGCCCCTCCATGATCCTGTTGATCTTGTCCTCGACGGTCTCCTCGTCGTCCGAACCCTGAACCGCCTCGTCGAGCACCCTGTTCATGGCGGCTGTGGCCTTTCCTCCCTGACTGGAGTGAGCCTCGTCGATGATGATGGCGAAGCGGTTGCCGCTCTGCTCCCCGCCGATCGCGTCCAGGATGAAGGGGAACTTCTGCACCGTGCTGATGATGATCTTCTTCCCGCTTTTCAGAAGCAAACGCAGGTCCGCGGATTTATCCGCGTGCCCGACCACCGATGAGACCTGGGCGAACTGCTTGATGGTGCTCTGAATCTGCCGATCCAGCACGCGGCGGTCTGTGACCACGATAATTGAGTCGAAGGCTACCCGTCCGGCGTGTTCCAGACCGACGAGCTGATGGGCCAGCCAGGCTATGGAGTTGCTCTTTCCACTTCCTGCGGAGTGCTGGATCAGATAGCGCTTTCCGACGCCTCTCCGCCGAACGTCGTCGAGGAGTCTGCGGACAACCGCCAACTGATGGTACCTGGGGAACACCAGGCTCTTCTTTTTGCGGCCGCTCTTCGCGTCCTTGCTCTCCGTCGTCTGCGCGTAGTTTTCGAGGATGTCCGCGAGGCTCTGCTTCGAAAGGATCTCCTTCCAGAGATACTCCGTCGCCGGTCCGGAAGGGTTCGGCGGGTTCCCCGCGCTGTCGTCGCGCCCCCTGTTGAAGGGGAGGAACCACGAACTTTTTCCCTCGAGGTGCGTACACATCCGCACCTCGAGATCGTCCATGGCGAAGTGGACCGCGCAGCGCCCGAAGTGGAAGAGAAGCTCCCTTTCGTCCCTGTCGCGCTTGTACTGCTGGACGGCGTCCTCCACTGTCTGCCTGGTGAGGCGGTTTTTCAGTTCGAAGGTGGCTATGGGCAGGCCGTTGATGAAGAGCGCGAGATCGAGGGAGAGCGCCGTCTCGTTTCGGCTGTAGTGGAGTTGTCGGGTGATGCTGAAAATGTTTCCCTCGAAGAGCTTCGCGGCGCGCAGGTTGCCCCTGCTCGGCACGGCGTAGAAGAGATCGACCGAAGCGGGGCCATGCTTGATCCCCTTCCGAAGAACGTCCACCACGCCGCGCTTGCTTATCTCCCCCTGAATGCGGTGAAGAAAGTGCGTGCGCTTGGGGCCCTCGAAGGATACGCCCAGCTCATTTACGACTCTCTCCTGCGTCGCCGACAGAAACTCGAACAGTCGCACGGGGTCGACGGCGTGCTCGCGGTCGTAGTCCTTCGGATCGCCCTCGACGTATCCTGCCTCGTTTACGAGGGAGGTAACGATGAGAGATTCAAGCCCCTTTTCGCTGGTGTCGGTCGTTTTCATGCGCCCTCCGTCAAATGACCATCAAATTAACAATCCCCCGGAATCCTCCGATGCGGGGCACTTCGGATGCGCCTGCGATCGGACCGGAAGTCACTCGTCCGCGTCCTCGATCTCTTCCTCCGGCGTCTCCTCTTCGAGAAGCTCTTCCTGGAAATCCGTCTCCTCATCCTGCGTCGTGAACTCATCGTCGGAAATTTGCGGTACATTGATACCCCTCACGTCAACCTTACCCGTTACCACATCGGAAATCAAGCGGGCGCGATACTCGGTCATCAGTTCGATCTCGCGCTCTGCGCGGGCGATGGCTTGGTCGATCTTGCTCGAATGTGATTTAATGCATTGAAGAATTCGCCGCTGTTCTTCAACAGATGGTAGCCCTATTGGATAATTACCTACAAAATCAGATGATATCCGCTTCTGTCCAGCCGCACCTGTCATGTATTGCTCTCCCAGCGTCAAGAACTGTCTTGTAGAGATAATGAACCTCAGGAATGCTCCTTCGATAATTTGGAAAGGGCGCATTACAATCAGTTCTGTTGTGCCGAAGCCAAATTCCGTCTCAAGTTTTTCTAAGTAGGCTCCCTTCCCATTCTCAAAGCACGGTGTAATTTTTGCGATAACGACATCCCCTCGCCTGAAGTAGGTGAAACCACTCCATACTTCAGAAACCAGCCGTTTGTCAGTACAATCGATCTGGCCATCGGCCGAAATATTTTCCATAGCGAGAAAAACCACAAAGCTCCTATCAGTTAAATTCGTTTTTACTTCAGCCTTCGAGGGGTTGAATCTAGTCAATCTCTTGATCTTGCTGATCTCCCAATGCTCAGGGATATCGCCGAGCCTCTCCACGCC
>JBPOIK010000030.1:0-63050 GCA_052034525.1 Planctomycetota bacterium | reverse complement strand
AGATCGCCAGCTTCTCCGCGACGTCCCGACGGGTCTTGTCGATCCGGTTCAATCGTTCTACCTCGGCAGGGGACGGCGCGTCGGCCGAACGGGCCAGCGGTGACGTGCTCGGAGCGTGCCAGGCCTGGGCTTGCCGCCAGACGTCCGAACCCTCCAGCCCGCGGGCCAGCAGATAGTTTTCCAGGGCGTCCGCGGCGGCATCGTCGATCCCCAGCATCCCTGTCTTGAGCAGCAGCCGCATTGCGGACTGTCGAAACGGCCGTTCGACCATCGCGATCAATCCACGCACGAGCTCCACCGCCGGATGGTGCGAGGTCGGACGACGGCGATCGACAAAAAAGGGAATGCCACGCTCGGACAGCAGGGCCGACAGCAGGTCATGGTAGGGTTCCATGTCCCGCAGGATGATCGCGATGTCACGATACCGGATTGACCCGCGTCCCTCCCGCACCAGGGAACAGATCAGGCTCGCGACGTAGTCCGCTTCCGCCCGACGATCGGACGCGGTGACCAGCGTCACGTCTTCCGACGTGCCGGCCGGGGCCGGACCACCCGGGGCGAAGAGGTAGCGCTCCAGCCCGGCCAGCCGCGGGCGATGAGCGAATCGCGGCAGCGGATCGGGTTGCAGCAGACATGGCGGGTTGACGTCTACGCCGGCGGCCGCGAAATCCGCTCGCAGTTCCAGATGCATGCGTTGGATCTTGGCGAACAGATCCGTTGGCTGAATCGGTTCGGTGTCCCCGGCCCGGACCGCGTATTCCGGGTCGGCCATGACCGTGATCTCCATGCTCCGCACCCGGCGGGCCAGCTCCACCAGAAACCGCCGCTGTTGGCCGGTCAGGCCCGCGAAGCCGTCCACCCAGACGTGTGCGTCCGACAACTCCGGCCACCGGTCCAGGTACGCCCGAGCCAGGGCCAGCGAAAGCGACGGATCCAGCATGTCGTCGCCCAGGAACTCCAGGTAGGCCGCGTAGAGAAGCCGCAGATCATTGAGTTTGTGTTGCAGCAGCGGATCGCGCGCATCCATCGCTTGGGCCGCGTCGAGCGTGTCCGGCTCCACGGCCTCCGTCAGAAACTCGCCCACGATCCGGGCGAGTTCCCGCACCAGCCCCGGACATCGCTCCGTCCGTCGGTACAGCGTCAAGCGATTGTGCAGCTTGCCCAGGAGGTGCCGCAACACCATTGCGCGTCCGACGGACGACAGTGCCCGCCGCCGGGCAGCTCCCGCCCGTTGCAGAATGCGATACGCCAGCCGCTGAAAACTCAGGACTTCGGCGCGGTGTGTGGCCCTCACGTCCGGATGGGCCAGAAGGGCCCGCTCTGTCTGGAGACTGGCCTGCTCGGGCACGAGCAGAATCAGGCGGTCGTCCGACTCACCGGACGCCGCGAGATGCTGCCGTACGGAAGCCAGGCAGTGCGCCGTTTTGCCCGCTCCCGCCCGGCCAATGACAAACCGGACGGCCATGCCGAAGTGATATCCCAACCCCGTCCGTCGGTCAACGTGTCCGGCCCGTTCGACTTCGGACCGAGTGGAAAAGACCGCGGACCGAGCCGGTGTCGCAGGTGCGACGACCAGCTCGGTCCGACGGGGGATACTTCCGAAGGGCTTCCGGCAAGGCCTCGATCAGTCGAGGGCGTCTTCGTCTGCCTCCTCGTCGATATCTTCGTCCAGGTCATCGTCCTCCAGATCCTCGTCGTCCTCCGTGGCATCCTCTTCGTCGATGTCTTCCTGTTCTTCCTCCTGCTCGGCTTCGGGGTCGGCCGGCTCGACCGGCTCTTCGGCCGGTTCGGGCTGCTCCACCGGCGGAGGCGGAGGCGGTGGGGGTGGCGGTGGCGGTGGCGGCGGAGGAGGAGGCGCCGGCTCGGGCGCCTGTGGACGCGGCGGTGGAGGCTGTGGCCCGCTCGGCTTGGCCGGTGGCGGGGTGGGCTTGGTCTCCCGGACGGGCGGCTTGTATTCTTCCCCTTCCTTCATCCGCCGGATGCTTCTGATCACCACCGGTTCCTCCGGGGTGACGGCGCCCTCCCGCGGATTGTACTTGGGGTGCATGCGGGTCTTGGTCGTTCGGATCAGGTCCACGACGTCCATGCCGTGCTTCACCACGCCGAAAACCGTATACCCTTCCTTTCCGTGTCCCGGCCGGAAGTCCAGCCTCTTGGAGTTGTCCACCACGTTGATGAAGAACTGGGACGTGGCGGAGTTGGGATCACTCGTTCGCGCCATCGAGAGCGTGCCCCGCACGTTCTTCAACCCGTTGTTCGACTCGATCTTGATCGGCGGCCGCAGACCGTCTTTCTTGATATCCATCTCCGCTGTATATCCGCCGCCCTGGATCATGAAATCGGAAATTACGCGGTGGAAGATGGTGCCGACGTAATACCCGTCGTCGACGTACTTCAGAAAGTTCTCCACCGTGATCGGGGCCTTCTCCGCGTCCAGCTCCAGAACGATCTCCCCCAGCGTGGTCTCCATGAGCACACGCGGTTTCGTTGTCGGTCTGCTGGCCGGCTGGCTGGCGGCGACTTTCTCCTGACTCGGCGGAGAAGCCGGATCGCTCGGCGTCGCCGCGGGCGGCTCGTGCGGCTTGGGCGGTTCGTCCGATTGTCCGAACGCCAACGCGGAAAACGCAAACAGCACAGATAGGACGACGAACGCTCGTTTCATCGCTATATCTCCTGCACGCGGCGCGCCTGTTCCAACTCGCTCTGCCTCGCCACCCCGCGCCCGGCGGCCCCGGCGAGCATAACGCCTTGCGTCACAGGAATCAACGATTTCTCCTGACGGAACGCCCTCGCGCGGCCGGAACCGCACCAGGACTCTTCGCTCCGCCGGCCGCCGGGAACGGCGTTTCCCAATTCTTCGCGGGCAGGTACCATCGCCGGTCATGGTCGACCCGCTGGGCAACATCCGGATCATCCTGGTTCGGCCGAGATTCGCTGCCAACGTGGGGGCCGCCGCCCGGGCCATGGCGAACATGAGTCTCCACCGGCTTTATCTGGTGGCCCCCCGATGTGATCCGTCTTCTCCGGATGCGCGCAAATCCGGCGCCCGGGCGGAATCGATTCTTCAAAACGCACGTGTGGTGGAATCGCTTCATGAGGCGTTGGAATCTGTCACCTACACGGCCGCCACGAGCTGCCGAGGCGGGTTGTATCGCACGCAGATCGAAGTGACGCCGCGTAACATGGCTGCCGGCGTCCTTGCCCGGGCCGGCGTCGGGCAGGTCGCGATTCTCTTCGGCCCCGAGGACAACGGGCTGACGAATGAAGACCTTGTGAATTGTGACGCCGTTGTCCGCATTCCCAGCGGCGGCGGCTACCCTTCCCTGAACCTCGCCCAGGCCGTTCTGATTGTCGCGTACGAGCTGTACCTCGCCGCAATCGACACGCAGCAGCCGGCCCCGTCCGCCCCGCTCAAAGACGCGGCGGACGCCGCGACCCTGGACCGGCTCATGGGCAAATATCGATCGGCTCTGCTTCGCATCGGCTACCTGCATGCGGAGAACCCGGAGCACCTGCTGTTTCCACTGCGGGCCGTGCTGGGTCGCGCGGTATTGACGAACGTCGAGGCCCGGATTCTGATGGGGATGGCCCAGCAGATTGAGTCGTTCGCCCGGCAGGGCGTTTCATCGGACCGGAGCGACAGCCCATGACTCTGACGAATGATTCCGTTGCCTCGCCGGCCGCCCGCAAGCTGTTGCGCCTCCACCTGGCCGACGGCGTGGGGCCGATCCGCCTGGCCAGGCTCCTCGCGTATTTCGGCACCGTCGATGACGTTCTGGGCGCGTCCCGCAGCGCGCTGCAGCGGGTGGAGGGGGTCGGCCCCGCCGTCGCACAAGCCATCGTGGAGGCTCGAAAGGATGACCGGGCCGAACGCGAGCTTGAACAGGCGGCACGCCTGGGCATCCGCATCCTCGGACTCACCGACGCGGACTATCCGGCCCGCCTCGCGACCATTCCCGATCCACCCACCTGTCTGTACGTTCGCGGCGGGCTTCATCCCCACGACACCGCGGCTCTGGCCATCGTCGGCACGCGTCGCTGCACCCACTATGGGGCCGAGCAGGCCCGACGGTTCGCCGCGCTCGTCGCCGGCGCCGGTTTCACCGTCGTCTCCGGGCTGGCGCGGGGCATCGACGCCCAGGCGCATGAGGGGGCTTTGCAGGCCGGGGGCCGAACCCTGGCCGTGCTGGGCAACGGCCTGCAGGAAATCTACCCGCCGGAGCACCAGTCACTCGCCGACCAGATTGTCGAGTCCGACGCCGGAGCAATCCTCAGCGAGGCACCGCTTTGTGCCGCTCCGGAGACGGGGAGCTTTCCCCGCCGCAACCGCATCGTGATCGGCTTGAGTGTGGGCGTTCTGGTCGTCGAGGCCCCGCTGAAGAGCGGCGCTCTGATCACCGCCCGGGCGGCCGCCGATTACAACCGCGAGGTGTTCGCGCTGCCCGGCCGCGTAGATACGCCGCAGGCGGCCGGCACGAACCAGTTGATCCGCTACGGCGCCCGCCTGGTCACGTGCCTGGAAGACATCCTGGAGGAGCTCACCGCGGTCGAACGACGCTTCGTTCCCCCGGACGTCCGGTCACAACCGGCAGGCCCGCCGCCCGCTCCAACGCTGTTTGACCTGCCACCGGACGAACAGGCGATTCTGGATGCGCTGGTCGAGGAAGAGCGCGAGCTGGAGGCTTTGGCGGCCATCTCCGGGCTCCCGATCCAGCGTATCACCACGGCCTTGATGCACCTTCAACTCAAAGGGGCTGTCCGACGGCTTCCTGGCAGCCGCTTCGCACGGCGATGAAAGCCCGGCCGACCATCGGTTGTACTACTGGGGAACCCGGTTGTGCCCCCCCTTTTTTTGAAAACGAATTCCTTGCGTGTGGAATCTCCTTAGGGTATTCTCCGTCTCCGGCGCGGCAAAGAGTCTCGGAATCGCCTGAGGCTTCCGGCGAGCGCGTTGCCGCAGGAAGATCGACCGACGCGGCGAAGGCGTCCCCGTCGAACGGACAGGAATCTGGAAGGAGATTAAAACGATGAGTTTCAACCCATGGCTCATCGGCGGTCTGGCCGCCCTGGTGATCATCCTCATCATCATCAAGAAAAAGCAACAGGGAGGAGGCTAATCCCCTCCAGCCGCCGGGTGATCGTCATCGAAGACTGTCCGCTGGTCACGTGAGCCCTGCTCGGCTTGCCGGCTTCGCACGCCCGTTGTGGCGGCGCCGGTGAGACGCAGGCGTGAAGCACAAGTTACAGGGCTTCGGCTTCGTGGGGCCAGGATTCCAGCGGACAGCCTTCGCATTGCGCGGACGCCCGGCAGTGCCGCTTGCCCAGCTCTACCAGCAAGGCATGGCACTCGTTGAACACCTGCGCGTCCGCCGGCAACTCCCGCTCAAAGCGGCCCTGGATCATTTCATACGTGGCCTGTGGCTCGACGAGCCGATGGCGGATCAGAATCCGCCGCGTGTAGGTATCCACCACGAATACGGCGTGCCCCCCGGCGTACAGGAGAATCGCGTCCGCCGTTTCCGGCCCGATGCCCGGCACGCGCAGCAGGTCTGCCCGGATGGCCCGGCCGTTCCCACGCAAAGCCGCCTCGAGCGACCCGCCGCCCCGGTGCCATACCCAGGCGGCCAGCGCCTTCAGCCGACGGGCCTTCACGCGAAACGTGCCGGCCGGCCGGATGCACTCCGCCAGATTCGCCTCCTCAACCTGATGCAGTCTCCGAAAATCCAGCAACTGTGCGGCCCGCAAGGCCGCGATCGCCCGTTCGACGTTCTTCCACGATGTGTTCTGCGTCAGGACGGCCCCGATGGCCACCTCCGTCGGCGTGCGGGCGGGCCACCATCCCTGCGGCCCATACGCCTCCCAGAGCACGTCGTACAGACGCTTCAATGAACAGGGCGACCGGCTCGCCATCGGTCTCCATGCGCCTCGCTCAGACGTCCGGGCCGGAACCACCAAGCCGCTCTTTCTTCTCCGCTCCGTCGCGCCGTCTTTCCCCGCTTGCACGAACTCCAGAAGTCGTCACCATACGAGCCCGATGGGAAGACGACAATCATCCCCGCGCCTCAGACCCTCCAGCCGCGGGCCGAGGCGACCACGCAAGGCCACCGCCGCCGCCAGCGACCGAGGGGCTCTCGCTCGCCCGCTGGACACTCTGGTTTTCCTGCTGCCCTGGGTCCTTTTTTACCAGATTGCCCTGCTCGTACTGCCCCCCCGCAGCGCAGTGCCCGGACGCGACCAGGTGGTCGCCATCGACCTGTTGATGCTGTTTTTCGAGCTTTTCGGCACGACCGCCGTCATCATGCCCGGCCTGGCGGTGGTGGTGATCCTCCTTTGTACGCACCTGGCATCGAAAGAACCCTGGACGGTTGACCGTCGTGCCGTCGCCTGGATGTACGTCGAATCCGTCGTGCTCGCCTTGCCGCTGGTGCTGCTGGGGCTGCTCATCCAGGGCTCCCATCCGTTTGCCGCCACTACCCAGACCGCAGGCTACCCATGGATCACCGAGGCCACCCTGTACATCGGCGCCGGCATCTTCGAAGAACTCCTGTTTCGCCTGGTCCTCATCTCCGCCCTGGTCGTCATCGGGGCCGACCTCCTGCGATTGCCCGACCGAACGACCATCTGGGCCGCCGTTCTGCTGGCCGCCGGGTTGTTCGCCGCTCATCATTACGTTCCGATCGGCTGCGACCGGTTCGTCTGGTCCGGGTTCGCCTTCCGGACCATGGCCGGCGTGTATCTTGGAACGGTCTTCGTGTATCGTGGATACGGCCCGGCCGCCGGACTGCACATTGCATACAATCTGCTGGCGTTTGCCGTCGCATCCCGATAGGGTGCTCTGCCGTCGTGAAAGCTCTGACGTTTGATATCAGCCCCATCCGCTGGCTGACCTGCAAAGCGCTCGGCCGCATCACACCCGCTGCGTACTGGAGCCGGCTGGCCGGCCTGAGACTGCGCGAACTGCCCATGCCCGAACTGCCGGGGCCCGAGTGGGTTCGCCTGCGCACCCGCCTTGGAGGCATTTGCGGCACCGATCTGGCGTTGGTGTTGCTTCGTCACCATCCGGCCACCATCCTGCGGGCTCTGAACAGTTTCCCCGCCGTGCTGGGGCATGAGAACGTGGCGGTGGTGGATGCCGTCGGCTCGGAGGCGTCGGAGTGGTCCATCGGCCGGCGCGTGTGCGTGGAGCCGTCGCTTTCCTGCATCCCTCGGGGAATCGACCCTCCCTGCCGCCAGTGTCGTGACGGGCTGTTCTGCCTGTGCGAGCATTTTCTGGACGGTCGGCTCGCGCCGGGCCTGATGATCGGTACGAACCGGCAGACCTCCGGTTCCTGGGCCCCGTTTTTCGTCGCGCACAAGTCGCAGCTTCACGCGGTGCCGCCAATCGTGACCGACGAACAGGCTGTCCTGGTCGATCCTATCGCCTGCGCGCTGCACGGCGTTCTGCGACGACCGCCGCAGGCCGGCGAACGCGTCCTGATTGTCGGCGGCGGGATCATCGGCCTGACGACCCTGAGCTGCATCCGGGTCCGTCCGACCGCCTGCCATGTGACCATCGCCCTGCGTCACCGCTACCAGGAGCAACTCGCCCGGGCCCGAGGCGCCGACGATGTGATTGTCTGGCCGCGTTCGGCCGGCCATGCCCGCCGCTACGACGACATCGCCGCCCGGGTGAAGGGCCGTCGCGTCCCGGCCGCGTTCGGCAACCAGATGCTTCTGGGCGGCTTTGACCTGGTATACGACTGCATCGGCACCGGCCAGAGCCTGACCGATGCCATGAAGTTCGTCCGCGCCCGCGGCACGGTCGTCGAGCTGGGCACGTCTCAGATCTGCGTGGTGGATACGACGCCGTTATGGCTCAGCGAAGTGACTCTCCTGGGCAGCTACGGCCGGCAGATGGAGCGGACGGGCGGGTCGCCTCAACACACGTACGAGGTGGTCTTCGACCTCATCGCGTCCGGCCGGTTCCGCACCGACGGGCTGCTGACTCACACGTTTCCGCTGCACGAATACCGGGCCGCGTTCGCCACGCTTACCCGGCGAGCCGCCACACACCCGGTGAAAGTAGCGTTCCGCTACGACTGACACGCTGCGACGCCCTCGCTGCTCTCAGACCGCCGCGGCAGGCGCATGGGGTTGCCGATCACAGGGGCAACCGGCCGAAGCCTGACGGATCCTGCCCGCTCCGTCGAGAAAGACCTTCACGTATCGCCGCGGTGGTGTACAATACGAGGGCACAACCGAGCGGCTCAACCGGGCGAAACCCAGTGAGAGGCGCATCCTTCATGAAGCCCGTACAGGGCAAACGCACTTGCTGAACAAAAAACGGAACGCTCTGCGGAGCACAAGAGATCTGCCACATTCGCGATGGAGGATTGACCATGACACGCGCTCAGATTGCCGCCGGGTCTGCGGTGACGGTTGTCTGTCTCTGCTGGTGGGTAACCGGGGTTGCCTGCCTGGTGTCCGGGTGCTCGCCGACCGGCGGACACGGCGGAACACCGTTCGACCCCCCGAGCACCGCCTCGGGGTGCGTCAAGGACGTGGCCAATCGGCGCGTCGCCAACGTTCAGGTGGTCTGCGGCAGTGCCGCTACCGTCACGGATGGCGACGGCCTGTTCCAGCTCGACCTTCCGGCAGGTCGGGAGCACATCATCGTTTTCTCCCGCGAGGGCTACGTGACGGCCAGCACGCGCGTTGACGTCGGCGAATCCGGCCATTGCGATGTGCCCGTCACGCTCATGCCGATGGCCGCCGCGCAGAGTCTCGATGCTTCCGCGGGCGGGGTCATTACGGGGGCGCGGAACGCGTCGATCACGGTTCCCGCGGGCGCGTTCGTCAACGCATCGGGTCAGGCTGTCACGGGAAGGGTCGACGTCCGCCTCACGCCCTTTGATCCCGCTGTGCCGGAGGAACTGGCCGCCTATCCGGGCGAACTCCGCGGCCTGACGCTGGCCGGCCAGACACTCCCCCTGGTCACCTACGGAGTCATGGACGTCACGGTAACGCAGGGCGCAGAGCCCTTGCAGGTGGCGCCGGGCCAGAGAATCACCATTCAGGTGCCGGCTCCCAGCCGGGGGCCCAAGCCCGCCACCTCGGAGGTCTGGATCTTTGACGCGCCCACGAGCCTCTGGGTCCAGTCCGAACTCGGCGACTCCGTCTACGATCCACAGACAGATTCCTACACCGCCGACATCGGCCATCTATCGCCGATCAACATCGATCAACCCATCGTGCCGACCTGCATCTGGGGCCTGGTCAAAGACGCGCAGGGCGATCCGGTCCGTGGGGCGATGGTGCGGGCGATTCCGGACTCGGCCGGTCGGATTTCCCAGGACGTTACGGACGTGCACGGCTACTTCTGCATGTACGTCGAACGCAACTCCGATATGCGGATTGAGGTCTGGACGCGGGTGTCCGAAACGTGTCCGACGGATCTGCGGGAAGACCCGTATTGCGTCACGACGCGGCGCATTCACAGCGGCTCCGGTGTGGTGGAAGGAGGCTATCCGTCCGACTGCTCCGGAAGCTGCACGCAGGTGCCGGTTATTACCACCGAAGATTTGGACCCCGGCCCGCTGGACGAGGCCGCCTGCATCATAACCGGCATCACCAGCCACCCGTTCTGGGGCACCTGCGCCGGGAGCCTGGGCGACTTTTTCAGTTGTTTTGCCCCCGAGGGCGGGTGCTCTTACGAAATCGACCCATTCAACCTCCTCGGGACCGGCTTCGTGCTGGAGTTTGAAAACGGGTCGAAAATGGAGATGGAATTCTCCGTCTTCCAGGGACCGGTGAAGAAGGTGTACGGGCCCAGCGCCAGGGGCAACCCACTGTGCGGGTCGATCGTCGCCGACCGCGGCACAACCACGATTACCACCGCGTCGGGCTCGTCCTACACGATTCGTGTGGGCAAGTCCGGTCAGATGGAGATGACCTGCCCTGACGGGCTCTCGTTTGTTATAACTCCAGACCAGGCCGAATTCCTGGCCGGCTGCAGCGGCAGCAGCAGCGCAGACAGGTCCGGTGTCGCGTGTGAGCCGAAACCCGGTACGCTGGGCGCCCCATGCACGTTCGATGCGGATTGCACCGTGGCCGGCTTGGATTGCTGCGGGCTGATCGGAGGCGATCAGACGTGCCAGATCGCGGCGCTCTGCGATGTGTTGTGCGACAGCGATCTTAACTGCGCAGCGCCGAACGTCTGCTGTTCAGCCGGGTATTACAACATCTGCCTGCCGGTTCAGGCATGCCAATGACCCTCGGCGAGCGGACGCCGCGGCCGGGCCGGCCTGCCCATCCGCCGGACCCGTCCGGCCCGGGCTCGAGGCGGATCGGGGCAGTTCCACGAGCGCCGCGCGGCGCATGGAAAAAGCCGGTCGTTTCGCGGGAATGAGGCGACCGGCTTTGTGTTTTTCGAGATTGCCGCCGCGGATCACTTCTGCGGCAGTTTGAGCACCTGGCCGACCTTCAGCCGGTTCGGCGCGGGTACCTCGGCCTTGTTGAGTTCGTAGATTTCCTGCCAGCGATTGCCGTCGCCCAGTTCGTTGTCGGCGATCTTCCAGAACGAGTCTCCGGCTTTCACTGTGTAGGTGCGCTCGGCCGCTGCCGGAGCCGGGGCGGCGGGCTTGTCCGTCTTGGCCGGTTCCGGCTGGGCGGCCCGATTCAATACACTCAGGTCGCCCGGCGTTTCCGGAATGATGATCTCCTGTCCGACGATGAGTCTCCGAGGGTCCAGACCCGGGTTTGCCCGGACAAGGAACTCGGCGTATTCCTGCTTGCCATAGAACAACTCGGCCAGGATGGCGAGAGTGTCTCCCTGTCCGATCCGGTAGGTGCGAACATTTCCCGCCGGCCGTTCGTCCGCGGGTCGAGGCGTGCGGCCGACCAGAGGCAACGGCCCGCGCGTGTCCGGCACGGTCGGCTTGGCAGCGTCGGTGGCCGGAGGCGCCGAGGAGGGTTCCGGTGTCTCCGATTTTGTGGGCCCGGCGTTCGGCCCCACGCCATCTTCGACGGCCTTGTGCGCTCCGATACTGTCCGAGTGCTCGCCTTCTGTCGGCGGCCCGGCGGGGGGAGTTGGCTCCGCCGCGTCGACGGGGAGCACGTCGGAAAGCAGAATGGGGCTTTCCGGACGGTCCGTTCTCGGCGGCAGGGGTGGTCTGATCTCGTCGGAGACGGATGGACGAGCCGGCTCCACAGGCGTGGTCGGCCGACGGTTGATCGGCGGACGCGGCGCGATCGGCGGTCTCTCCGCGTTGTTCACGCCGGGTTTGCGCGCTCGGTTCGTGGCGGCCCCCGGGGTCGACTTGGTGTCTGCCGGAGCCGGCGCGTCTTTCCCGGCGGACGCCACGCTGTTATCCATTGGGACGGACTTGTTCTTGCCGCTGCCAATGAAATACCATCCGGCAAGGACAATGGCCACCAGCGAAAGCACCAGACCGATCTTCACGTCTTTCCGCATGGGACTTGAACCCCCGATCGCTTCGCCTTGTGCGGCGGTGTGTGTTACGCCGGCCAAACATCAGATTGAGAGAGGCAGACAGCCTTTCA
The DNA here is from genome assembly GCA_052034525.1 of Planctomycetota bacterium. Lineage (GTDB taxonomy): Bacteria > Planctomycetota > Phycisphaerae > UBA1845 > UBA1845 > JAFGJQ01. Next base: position 51,509 of record JBPOIK010000030.1, on the reverse strand, counting down.
CCGGCAGGAGCGAACCCGCGCCAAGACTCTTCTCTGGCTATAACACTAATTCAAGAATCGCTTCCGGTCAAGACGAAACCGCACGGCGCGATGCCGTGCGGACGGTTTCTGTCCGAAGTCGTTCGCGATAGTATGGCCGGCCTCCTCGGCGCGTGTCCGATCCGTCGTGAATGTGGGACCGCACCGCCCGGCCGGGCCGGCCAGGAAGGAGCGCGGATAGAGTGTTCCGGATCACACAGGCGGCAGGTTTGGCTGTGATTTGTCTGTTCGTCGCGACAGAAGCGGCGGAGCCGACCGACCCCCCGTCCACGGTGGGACCGTTTCAGCAATGCCACCTGGTTTCGCGGTTGGATGGGGCCCGGGTCGAATACGCGATGTGGCTGCCTCCGGGTTACGATTCGACCCGTCGCTGGCCGGCCATTGTCTTTCTCCACGGTTCCGCCGAGGGGGGCTCGTGGAGCGCCCCGACGGCTGATGCCGCCAGCATCCCGGTCCGCCGGGCGAAGGCGGACCTGCCGTTCGTGGTTATCTACCCGCTCATGCGAGGCTCCTGGTCGATCAGTGGCCTGGCCGAACAGGACGTGCTGGAAACGATTGACGACGCCTGTGGCCGGGCCTCCATTGACCCGGACCGCATTCATCTGACCGGAATCTCGTTGGGCGGGTTCGCGGGGTGGCGGATCGCCTGTCGATACCCGGACCGGTTCGCCAGCGTCAGCCTGTTTTGCGGCGGGGGGGAGCCGGAACTGGTCGGCAACCTCAGGAACCTGCCCGTCCGCGTGTACCACGGGACGGCTGACAAAAACGTGAATATCCGCGAATCCCGCCGGATGGTCGAGGCGCTGCGGGCGGCGGGCATCGAGCCGGTCTACACGGAGTTGGTGGATGTGGGCCACACGTGCTGGCTGGGATCGTATGCCGGAGTCGAGCTCTACGACTGGATGGCCCGACAGACTCGCGTGTCCGACCCACGCCGCGTGAGCTATCGAACGGAGTCCCTGCGCCACCATCGGGCGTACTGGGTATCGATCGACACAGTTCTGGACCCGGCCATCGCGGCATCCGTGGACGTCTTTGTGCCAGAGGCCGGACACATTCTGATTCACACCGAAAACGTCGGCAGACTCATGCTCTCCCCTCCGGCTTCGCTGGCGCCGCCGGGTGTCCAACCGGTTTTTTTTGTCAACAATCAGCCGGCCCAGGGGCGACGCGTGGAGAGCGGTTGGATCGTGGAGGTCGCCGGCGAGGAGGGGTCGACCCCGCGGAAGCGGCCCGGATTGTCCGGGCCTGTCCAGGATGTGTTCTACGATCCGTTCGTGGTCGTTGTGCCGGCCGAATCGTCCGCGGATGCGCTGGCATGGCGGATGGCGGCCGAAAAAGCCATGGGCTGGACCGAGCGGCTGGTGTTCAAGAACGTCCGCATCCTGCCCAGTGACGGCGTCACGCCCGAGGTGGTGCAGACCGCGCACCTGGTCTGCTTCGGCGATCCGCAAAGCGATCCGTGGATGCGGGAGCTGGCCGAGTCGTTGCCCGTGTTCTGGTCGGGGGGCCGACTGCGGGTGGGGGGTGAGCCGGGGCTCGAGAGCATCGTGGCCCTGATCACGATCTACCCGAACCCGAAGAATCCCGATCGATACGTGGTCATGTGTTCGGGCGAGCCGGGTATGGCGGCGGCGCTGGCGGCCGGAGTGCTGCAACCGCCGTTCTTGTCCCGCGCCCCGCAGGAAGACCTTGTGGTGGTCACGGCAGACAAGGAGTTCCCCTTCGCTGCGGCGCCGCCGGTGGGTCCGGCCCCGTGGCGGTCCATGGCCGACCCGATCCCCAGCCGCGGAGCGGTATTTGACCGCAACTGGCAGCTCCGGCCGGAAACCCGGGCCACGCTCCTGGGAGCGGACGCCGCCGCGGGTCAAACGGGCGTTCGCCGATGACCGGGACCGCACCCGCGCAGCAACGGGGCCGGCCCGTACCCGGCGTACGGACCGGCCCGCGCGAATGATTCGGCAAGAGCTACTCTTTTTCCTCGGGCTCGGCCGTCGGGGGCTTCTGGCCCATCGCGGTCATATCGATGAGCTGGACGCCCTCCGGGACCTTGAACTTGAACCGCTCCGCGTCAATTTTGGCATTCAGCTTGATGTTGCTGAGCGTTTGCGTGTGCAGTGGCTTGCCGTCCGCCGCCAAGGCGGCCGTTCTGATCGTGATGCCGGAATCCTTGGCACACCAGAGCTTCATCTTGCTGATGGGCCCTTCCTTCTGCTTCGGTGTGATTTCCAGCACGTGGCAGTCCGTGCCGTCGATCTTTTCGTCGTCCAGCACCTTGATCTCCGCTTCTTCCTTGAGGGCCTCAAACATCTCCTTCGAGGCGACCGGCCCCTGTGAAGCTTCGACTCGGGTCTTCACGGCCGACTTCTGCATCGGGTTTTCGGTGAGCGTATACGCGAACTCTCCGTCGATAATGGTGACCAGCTTCTGCTCCATCTTCTGCTCGTGGTCTCCGACCTTCACGGTCATGACGATTTCCTGCTCGTGGCGGACCAGGGATTTGTCGCCCTGACGGAGGAATTCCATGGTGCCCTTGCCGGCGCCTTTTGTCGTCATGCCCGCCTGATCCATCTCGATGGCTGTGGTCATGTCGGCGGTGTATGACTCGACTTTCTGCGAGACCTCAATGATCTTCTTCTCGATTTCCTCCAGCGAAGCCGCGTGAAGCCGGACAGCCAGGCCGACCACGAACAAACTGGCCAGCGCGGCCCGCAACATCTGTTGTGACATTGTTTTTTTCCTTTTGCAGTTTCCGGGCCCTCCCCGTGCTCGCGGCACACCGCCCGAGCCTGCTCCGGGGACGCGGCCGGGGGCCGCAGTGAGCTTTCCCGCTGCCGACGACCCGGGCGAATCGCACAAGTATAACCGCCGGCGCGGGTTCGCCAAGGCAACACGCGGCCTTTCATCGGCTGCGATCTCAACCCTGCGACGCGCGACAGGATTACAGCACGGCTGCAAGAGCCGGTGGAGGATGGGGCCGACTGATTCTGGCCTGTGCCGCGTTCCAGATATGCGGAGGAGGGCCTCAGTGGGCGCCGGCGGCCGGATTCCGCATCTGCCGGGCTTTCTGTTCGTTGACGAAAGCCAGCAGCAACAGCCCGGCCACGAAGAAAACCACGACGGACAAGATCGACGCGCGGATCGAGTTGGTCAGGTGACCGATCAGCGCGAATGCCAACGGTCCCCAGATGGCGGAGAATTTGCTGAACACCGTGTAGAACCCGAAGAACTCCGCGCTGGACTCGGGAGGGATCATGGAGCCGTACAGCGATCGGCTCAGCGCTTGCGACCCGCCCAGCACGATGCCCACCACGCCGCCCAGTACGAAATACTCCAGCCGCGTCGTGATGAAATACGCATGGATCACCACCCCAGACCACAGCACCAGGGAGACCATCACCGCGCGCTTGGCGCCGATCCATTCCGCCAGCCGACTGAACCCCAGCGCCCCGACCATGGCCACGCCCTGGATCAGAAGCAGCGTGAGCATCAGGTCGGCGGTCGAGAGTCTCAGCTCTTCCTTGCCGAAGATGGTGGCCATGGTGATGACGGTCTGGATCCCGTCGTTGTAGAGCATGAACGCGACGAGGAAAAGCACGAGCGGGCGGTACTGTCTGACCCGCCGGATCGTGTCCAGCGTTCGACGCAGCCCGGTTGCCGTCACCGCCGCCACCCGCGGCCAGTCTTGGTATCGCCGCGGCAGTGACTGCGTCGGCCGTGCTTCGCGAAGGGTCAGCGCGGTGATGATGGTGAACCCCGCCCACCACAGGCCGGCCATGCCCAGGCCCAGCCGGGCGGCCAGCGCCTCTGTGATGCCCAACGACTCGTGGAACAGAATCAACAGCAGGGCCAGGAAAAACTGCGCGCCGCCTCCGACGTATCCGGCCGCGTAACCCCAGCCGGAAACGCGGTCCATCCGGTCGGCGGTGGTGATCTGGGGCAGAAACGCGTCGTAAAACACGCTGGCGCCGACGAACCCCACTTGGGCGACCACGAAGAACACCAGCGTCCGCCCGACGTCGCCCGACCCGCAGAAAAAAAGAGACGTGGTGAACAGGCTGCCCAGGTAGGCAAATGTCAGCAGGAACCGCTTCTTGGCGGCCGTGAAGTCCGCCACGGCCCCCAGCACCGGCGCTGTGAGGAACACCACGATGGCCGCCGCCGCGACGGCCAGGGCCCACAGTGTGCTTGCGCGGAAGTGCTGGCCCGCCAGGAACACGCCGTCCGGACCGACCACGGCATCGGCGAAATACACCGGCAGCAGGCCCGCCAGCACCGTCGTGGCATACGCCGAATCGGCCCAGTCATACACGCACCAGCCGAAAATCGTTCGGCGATCATTCAGCCGAGTGATCTCGCGGGACATACGGACCTTGCCGGGCGACGTGGCCCGGGTATCACACGGGTTCCTCCAAGCCAGGGAACGAACAGGGCGTCTCGGTCTCTGGCGGTCTTGATGGTACACACGATCTGCACCGGCAGAAAGGCGTCCCGCCTCCGGGAAGAAGCGGGACGCCTTTGCCCAATGCCGAATTCGTGCGGTCCGGCCTTCTGAGATCAGGACTGCTCGTACTCCGGGATCTCGGATTCCAGAATACGCTGAATTCGCGATCTTGACGTGCCGAGGTGAGCCTCGGACGCGAAGTCAAGCTTGCCGGTCTGCAGAACGCGGTCGATGTCGCTGCGCAGTGTCTCCATTTGGCGGATGATCATCGCGTGCAGGTCCGGGGAAATCGCAACACCCGGCGCAATTCGGGCATGCACCTCCAGCAGGCCCAGGTATTCCCGCTGGAGCGACCGTCGAATGCTGGACAGGAACGGCTGGGCGTCGGTCCATTGGCCGTTCCGGGCCCGCTCCACGTCACAGGCGTCGGCCCAGCAGGCTTTGTGCAGCCGGCCGAGGTACTCCGCCACGGTGAACTTGTCGGACTCGTTCGTTTTGAGCTCCGCATCATGGATGCGTTGCAGCGTCACGGGCATGAGTCGATCGAGGAGGGTTAACCATTGAAGCAGCCCGATGAACGAGTGAATCGGGAAGTCCATGGCGAAGCTGATTCGGGTTCCCTCGTGCCACCAGCGTGCCGGGGCCAGGTGATTCAGCACTTCGGGTGAGAACGTGAAGAACTCGTCGCGGAACAGGTTCTGCTCGATGAAGTCCAGCGCTCTGCGCTGCACGTCGGCCTCCACGAGCACAAACGGCGGCGGCGCGTCGGGGTCGCCGCGGTGTGCCCGGCTGAAGTACTGACCACCGATGTAACGACCCACGTAATCCAGCACAAAGGCCTTTTCGATCAGAAGGTTGAGGAACGTGTTGCGCAGGTGATACCAGCTCTCTTCGTCTTGGACTGCCCATTGGAGAATGTCCTGCATTCGGTGGTTCACAAGGTCGATGCGCGTCTGCGCCCAGTCGATGGGATCAGCACCCATGTCAAAGCGGTTGGCACGAGGATCGGGGGCGACGTAGAAGCTGTCCTCGTCCGTGGCGTAGGCGAGTTCGGGTTCCGCCGCCCGACTCGCGATGGCCCGGAGCATCGCCTCCTCGCCGCTCCGCGGAGCGGTGGGGGATTTGTCGGCCGCCGCCTCCATCCCGGCTTCGGACGCCTTCGCCCCCTCCTCTTCGCGCTTCTCCGGCTTGCTCCGGGACGGCGCCGCGTACTTGCCATCGTAGGGTCGGTAGCCGTATTCGATGGCCCAGTAGTCGTACGGGCCGATCGTCGGCGTGACGAAGTGCCCTTCCGTCGGCTTGTCCACAAAGAACAGGACGGGGTTGTAGTCCATGATGGACCCGGACGTGGGTTCGCCGGTGGTGCGACGTCGCCGGATCTCGTCGAGGGTGTAGATGGAACTGGCCTTGAAATTGTGCCGCAGGCCCAGGGTGTGTCCCACTTCGTGGGTGACGACTTCCTTGATCGCCTCGTAGAGGAACCGCTCGGTGATTTCCGGGGGCGCGTTCGCCAGGACCGCGCCCGCGAAAGCCATCTGGTGCTTCATGCCTTCGGCGTATTCGCAGCAATGGTGCCCGCGGTCCCACAGGTGCTGCCGCATCGCTTCGCGCTGATCCTCCGGATTGTCTTCGCCGAACGCGAAGGACTCCCAGGCGCAAACCGGGCGCTTCCATTGCGGGTGGCGGGCGAAGAACGCACGCAGGGTCGGGTCACGCATTCGCATCTGCATCGCCGCCGTGGGCAGCATTCGCTCGGCCTCCTGTTCGAAATACCGGACCATCGCGTCGTCGAAGATGATGTCGGCGTCGTAGATTTCTCCGGTGAAGGGGTTCGCCCGGTGCGGGCCCATGGCGAAGCCGGCCCCGGCGACAATCCAGCGGAAGAAGCTGTACCGCATGTCCTCGGGGTCCAGATCCTTGTACTCGTTGTCCCGGGTCTGCTGCCGGACCTCGATCGCGTTGACAAAGCCGATTTTCTCAAACGCCTTGTTCCATTCCAGGATTCCATCCCGAACCGCCCGGCGGAACCGCACCGGAACGGTCTTCTCGATGTAGAAGACGATCGGCTGTTTCGGCTCACACAGGTCGAGGCTGGGGTCCCGCTTTTCCAGCGGCCACCGATCGATGTACCGATTGAAGATGTCTCGGGCAGCGGTCGGCTTCGACCAGTCGCGATTGGTTGTGAGGAAGTAACCCACCCGATCGTCCGCCACGCGCGGCTGATAGCCGGTCTCCCGCAGCGCCCAGAAGCTGTAATGGAGCAGCTTCTTGTCGTACGAGCCGGGGGGATCGGCCCGCGCGACGGCCAGCTCTACCCCGATTTCGACGTTGTGCGGGAAGGGTTTCTTCTTGGTCCACTTGCTGAGGGCCTGATTGATGCCGCCACTCCCGAAGGTCATCCAGCCGATGTTGGCGAAGTCGCTCTTGAGCAGCGGGCCGAGGTCGATCACCGGATCCCCCTGGGGCGATTTGGTGACGATGGCCATTGCGGTTCGGATGCGATCCGGGTAGGTCCGACGGACCACGTCATCCACCGTGCTGTCCTCGTTGACGATGAACCGGGTCTCCGGCTCGATCAGCAGCAGTTGACGACCGAGCTCCTCCCACTGGACCACGTGTTCATCGACCGGGAACCCCGTGAAGAACCCCCCGCCGGAGAGACTCGTGGACAGCATGAACTTCTTTCCCAGAAACGACTTGGGAATCTGACAGAGCAGCTTCTCGGGATCTTTGTCATCCCCCGCCCCCTCCGGGTAATACCACAAGGTGAACAGCCCTTCGTGGGCTTTCATGTCCTTGGTGACTTCCTCAAATTTGGGGAAGGCCTCGCTCGTTTCCTTCCCGTGCGGGGCGGCGAGCTCGGTCGTCCGGACGAGGATATCATCGGCATCGAGGGTCTGGGCCACGGCGAATCGCCCGGTGGTCGGCGTTCCCAGGATTCCAACGAGAACGGCCAAGCGCAGCAGCAACTTTCGTGTTTCCATGGCAGGCATCTCCTATTTGCGTGAACAGGGTCGGTTATCCAGTCGCAGGGAATGTCCGGCGGACTTCCGTGCCCCGGGGGATGCGAGCCGTCTCGAGGGATCGGCAACTGCCCTCCATGTTGCCAGGCCCCAAGTCCCCTGGGCCTGCGGCTACGTCGTGCTGCCGTTATTCTATGCACGACCGTGCCGAGATTCTTACACACAATTCGGATGCCGGTGAGTGGCAGGGAAGCAGGCTGAATCGTCGGCCACCGCGCCAGCACGGTTTCCGGTACCGTGCCGCCCTCCATCAGGGCGACGAAGGCGTCGAACAGGCAGGACGAGTCGTGCGGGCCGGGGGCGGCCTCCGGGGGGTACTGGACGGCGAAGAGGGGTTCCGACGTGTGGGCGAAGCCCTCCACACTGCCGTCATTCAGGCTCGAGTGGGTCACCACGCGGCCGGTCGCCCGGTTCCGCCGAGCGTGTGAGCCGGCCGGATGCAACAGGGACGCCCCCACCGCTCCGAGAATCGTTTCCGCCTCCCGCATGGAGTGGGCCACGCCCGGTCGCGGGCCTGCCCGTGCGCCGTTCCTGCGCCCGGCAACGGCGCGGTGTCAGCCACCCTCGATCGACCCATTCGTGCCGGCGTGGCACGCGCCGGCAGAGGCCGCGGCGGTTTCGTCAGAGCTGGTGTTTTTTGCGTTTGTTGTAGAGCGCCCGGCGGGACAGGCCCAGCTCGCGGGCCAGGTCGGTGTGCGTGAGCCCCGATTGCTCCATGAGGCGGCTCAGCAGGAGACGCTCGCATTCGTCCAGCACGTCGGCGAACGTGGCCCGGCCGGTGCCCAGCATGCGGCAGGCACTCTGCACCACCTCGGGCGCCAGACCGGCGGATGCGGTGAATCCGACGGGACCGGCGTCGTGCAGAACGGACGCCAGGTCTTCCGCCGTGATGCGATCGCCGCGCGTTTTGAAGGCGAGCGCCCGGCGGATCACGTTCTCCAGTTCGCGCACGTTGCCCTGCAACCGCTGGCGCATCAGCAGATCCAGAGCGTCGTCCTCCACGCCTGCCAGCGGACGGGGGTAATAGTCGGCGTAGCGCTTCACGAAATGCCGGACGAGAAGCGGGATGTCCTCCGGCCGTTCCGACAGCGACGGCACCTCGATCCGAATGACGTTCAGCCGCTGGAACAGGTCCAGGCGGAATCGGCCTTCCTCCACCAGCGCTTCCAGCCGGCGATTCGTGGCCGCAACGACCCGCACATCGACCGCCTTCTCCTCGTCGGCGCCGACGGGCAGCACCAGCCCTTCCTGAAGCACGCGAAGCAGCTTCGGTTGAAGGGCCGGGTCCAGCTCGCCGATCTCGTCGAGCAGAATGGTTCCTCCATCCGCCGCCCGGAAATGGCCCAGACGGCTTTCCGTAGCGCCGGTGAACGCGCCTTTCGTGTGGCCGAACAGGGCGCTGTCGGCCAACGACCCGTTGATCGCCGCGCAATTCACCGACAGGATCCGTCGCTTGCTGCGCTTGGCGTCCAGCCGGTGAATCGTCTCCGCCAGGAGCTGCTTGCCCGTGCCCGATTCCCCATAGATCAACACCGGCACGTCGGAGATCCGGGCCGCCCGGACCGCACGTTGCAGCACGTCCCGCATGGCCCGGCTGCAGCCCACGAACCCTGTCACTTCGAAGATATCATCGCGCGTCGCCGGTCGGCTTGCCCGCCCGCCCTGGCGAAAACGCAGCAATGCTCGTTCCATCTGCTCGCAGAGCAGCGCCGGATTCACGGTGCCCCGTGTCGCCTGGAGAAATCCCTGCACGCCGGTCTGAATAAGCTGCGAGCACTGCTCCCGCGAGAGCGGCCGGTCCAACCAGACCAGAAGCTGTGAGTGTGGAGCTTGCCGGCGAACAGACGAGACCAGATCCACCAGGGCGGCGGAATCCTCGTCGGCAAAAGCGGAATCGCAGCGTCCCATCGGGGCCGACGCGCTCACCACAATGATGGCGTATTCTCCCGGGGCACGCAAACGGTCTTGCAGTCCGCACCGCCCATCCGCCCGATGAATCGAAAGGCCCAGGCGGCTTGCCGCCGCCGCCACGGGGGCCGGTGCTGGCGAGTCACCGTCGACGACCAACAGCCGCTCCGCAGGCGGTGCCGATGGAGTATGCGACGGCAAAATCCTCCCTCCTGTTCGTCCCTGCAACTGGCGGCGTCCGGAGCTGATCGGCGCCGACCAAGATGCCACGCCTGGAGAGATGTCCTGAATTGGGGTTACCTGTTTTCAACCGCAGACCGAGAAACATCGCGGTTTAAGACAGGCAGAGCAACTTGGACAAGACGGGGAATTGGCAGAAGTGCCTCTCTCTTCTCCTCCCCACGTCCAACTCTCTCCCACGTTCGTATAGCCCACATTAACGCAAACCGCCAGCCCGTGTCAACATTGCAGATCGGAAAACACCCTTCTCTCTGCTTCGTTGCAACCGGTTCGCGCGAAGAATTGTGTTAATTGTGCGACAGACCTGTCGCCACCATCCACCCCACCAACGCCCCCATGAGGGCCCCGGTGAGCGGATGGTTGGTGGTCGCTCACCCCACCCCTCCGCCGCATCGAACCTTCCGCAGACCGCGATAGCCCAGCAGTCCGCCCAGGACAGCTCCGATAATAACGCCGAGAACTGGTTTCCACACAGGCACGCCTCCGTATCATTCCATCCCTCGGACGGATTCTAGGACCCGAATCTCCGTTCGACCACCACTGGTTTCTGGGATGCTCGCTCCTGATACCATGGATGATCCAGGCTGCCCGTTGCAGCAACTCCTCGTCCCGGGTCAAATGCGCTGACAGACCCGGTTGGCACAGGGTGATCCTGAACCCTCCGTTTCAAGCATGGGTGATTCATGAACAATGCCCCTGACAGCGGCCCCCGACCTTTGGCGGTTCTTCGGGCGATGATCGACTCTGTGGACCGCGACATTCTGAACCTGCTGGCCCGGCGGGCCGCCCTGGTCGGCGAGATCGCCGATTGCAAACGACATCACCGCCTGGAGATACGGGATCGGGCCCGCGAAAACCAGATTGTTCGGGATCGGCGCGAGTTCGCGACGGAACTGGGCCTGTCGCCCAACGTGGTAGAAGCCATGTACCGGCTCATTCTATGGGAGAGCCGTGATCGGCAGGCCGCCCTGCGAGCGGAGATCCCGCTCGACGCGGTACCCAAAACGATCGCCATTGTGGGTGGCATGGGGCAGATGGGGCAATGTCTCGCGCGGATGTTTGTGGATCTGGGTCATTACGTGATCGCCGCAGACTTGCAGACCGATGTGACGCCGGAGGAAGCGGCGCAAACAGCGGACGTGGTGATCATCAGTGTCCCAATTACCAGAACGGTGCCTGTCATTGAGAAGCTGGGGCCACTTGTGCGAACTGATGCGCTACTTATGGACGTGGCGTCGATCAAGCAGGCCCCGATGGAGGCGATGCTGCGTTGCACTTCCGCCAGTGTCGTCGGCACTCACCCGATGTTCGGTCCGTCGGTCCATTCCCTGCAGGGACAGCGCGTGGTGCTCTGCCCCGGCCGTGGCAAGGAATGGGAAGACTGGTTGCGGCGGACGTTCCATGCCCGCGGACTGATTGTGAAAGACTCCGACGCGGCCGCGCACGATCGTGCGATGGCCGTCGTGCAGGTTCTCGTACACTATCGCATCGAGGTCATGGGCCGAACGCTCTCGCGTCTGGGCATCTCGCTGGAGGAAACCCTGAGCTTCACCTCGCCCATCTATCTGATGGAGCTGCTGATGACGGCTCGCCACTTCGGCCAGTCGGCCGATCTGTATGCGTCGATCAGCATGGGCAATCCGTCCAGCGCTGACGTGACCGCCGCGTTCACAGAGGCCGCGCACGAAGTGCGTGAACTGATTGTGCGGGGCGAGCGCGCCGGCATGGAACGGTTGTTCAACGAAACCCGGCGATTCTTCGGGGATTTCACGGACGAGGCGATGGAGCTGAGCGGGTACTTGATCGATCGCCTCGTGGAACGAGCGTGAACAGCGCGCCGCGCGGGGTCGGGAACGTCCGCTCGCGAGCCCGGTCAACCCGAGAAAATTCGCGCGCTGAGGCCCATGTACAGCAGGAGATACGAAACCTCCGCCACGAAGCCCGCCGCTCGGAGGGTCATCAGATTCTGGCCCCCGCGGCGATGGGAGATCACCACGCTGAACAGGAACGTCACGGCGAGCACCGCGAGTGCGATCACACAGCCGAACGGCCAGCGGCCGCCGTACCCGCAGTAGACGGCCGTCAGCGCTGTGACGGGGGCGAACCAGCCGAGCACCATCTGCACCGACTGGCGTGAGAGGATCTGTTGCGTTAACGGGTCGGCATCCGGAGCGGCGCGTCCGAGACTTGCCGCCAGCAGCACGCCCCAGCGTCCCCAGATCGGCGCCAGCAGCAGCGGCCGATAGAACGCGTGCGGATACGCGAAGTTCATTGCCGCTCCCCACAGTCCCGGCCAGGTGGAGACCCCTTCCGGGATGGCGACCCAGAGAGCGAGTTTCAGAATGCACAGCACGCACAGGGCGGTTGTGATGATGAGTCCGGGCGTGGCGGGATCCGAAGTCGGATCGGCGGGCGACGAGGTCCGTCGGCCGAGAAGGCCCGGAACGCGAGCCGTTGCGACCAGCAGAACCCCGCCGCACAGCGCCACGTCCACAAGCCAGACGCTTACGGCGGGCATCAGGCGGATGCCGTGCACTTCGCCGAAGCAGCGCCAGGCCGCGCGATACAGGCTGGCGTAGATGATTCCGATGAGCAGCCCGAACGGCACAAGGAGATGAGACGCCTTGCGTGCATCATCTCGGGTGAGGTCCGCAGGCGGCGTCAGCGGTGAAATGATCGACGCTGCCGCGCGCAGCCGAAGGACCCATCCGGTCTGCTGACGCTGGCCATATGCCGTCGGTCCCTCCGGAACCACTGCCGGTCCGCTTGAGCTGGCCGGTTCCATACGGGTGAGGATAGCCCCCGGTCCGGCCAACGCAACGGGCGCGGGCACGGCCTTGACGTCCCAAAGACGGATCGTGGCGTCGCGAAGAATTCTGGATTCAGAACTGGCGATAGCGCTCGCGTTCCGGCCGGACCAGCTCAAAAATGGACTGCGTTTTGAGGAGCGTCAGCTCCTGCGGAAACGCATGGAACGCATGTACGTGGAACTCGCGCTCACGGGCCTCGAAGTCCACGAAGGTAAACGGAGGCAGCCCGTCACACTCCCATTCGTCGAAGGCCTGGTACATGCCCCGGGTCTGGGCATACCGCATCAAGTCCCGGTGCGACGACGGGAAGAGGTTGGCGGGCATTTTTTCAACCTGGCTGGAAAGAATGAAGCGCAGGCCGTTCGCGAAGCTCTGGGAGTGATCTCGCTCACCGCGCAGCCGGAACGAACTGGCCAAGCCGTTTTTGGGCAACAGTTCGCTTTCGTGGGCGATGAGCTCCGTAAGCGTGTTGTCGCCAAACTGAACGGTTACCACGTGCGAAAGCCCGACGACCCAGACCTCCGCGTGGTAGGATCTCTGCTCAACGTGTTTCACCTGGTGAATCCGGAACAACTCCGGATGCAAAGCACGCTGGTACAAATAGAAATGAAGTTCGTCGACTTTTTGTTTGGTCTTACCCTGCTCCACCGGACCGCCTCGATCGTACGATGCCACCTTAATCCAATCCTGTGCCTCGCTGATGATTATACAGGCCGATTTCTGGACACCTAAAGAATAATCCGCAGAACCGAAAAATTTCCGCGCCGACCTCGGTGTCTGCATTTAACCGGCGCGTTTACAAAAGGTTACAACTGCGTGCCGCCGATGACGATTTGAGCCGAATCCCGCGTAGCGCATACGACCCCACCGGACAGTCGAAACCGCATTTCACAGGGCTCCCTTTGGCGGTCCGGTTCCGTGCCAACGATGCCCGATGGTCGGCTTGGTGCGGATTGGGCGAGCTTGTGAGTAACGACTCGCCGTGCGTTGCCTTGCGGGTGTCTTCTCGCTCGGCCAGCGCTGTTGCCACTGACACCGTGTCTACTATAATTCCAGGCTCAATGTTCACACCGTTCCGCTCATATTCGTGTGGTCTGTGCGTCGCAATGCTCGTGGCCACGTGCGCGACACCAATTAGTAAAGTGGTACTGGCCGAATCCGCGTGCGAAGCGGCGCTGCGCGAGGCGATCGCCGTGCGCGGCGATTCGACGGTGCCACCGGGCAGCGCGAAATCGGATAAGCCGGATCGTGCGCCGGATGAGACACCGACCTCCGTTGTGTCCGCGGTTCCGTCGGACGCCTGGGATCGGGCGACGCGGGACGGGTGGCGGCCGGTGGCGGCTGCGCACAGCTTGTGTTGGTTCACACCGCTGGTGGTGCCGGACCCGGCCTGCAGACCCGATCGGGTTCGCGTGGTCCGGATCGTGTCGCCTCGGGAGGCCGGCACCTTTCCCATCGTCTCGCACGCACCGCCCGTCCACGTCTGAACCTTTCGTCTTGCCGATTGTTTTCCGGCTGGGTGCGGTCAGCAGAAAATATGAGTATTCGGCCGCGTCTGCTGAGGTTCTGTAAACACGATGATAACGACCCGGACTGCGTTTGCGTTCGGCGATTGCATGGAGTTGCACACAGATGGATGACAAATACCGGATGTGGAAATGGGTGGGCGTGCTCGTTCTGGTTGCCTTTGCGGGGCTGGTTCTCTGGCCGCCGCAGGAGAAACTGAAGGGCGGAATCGACCTGGTGGGTGGAACGAGCCTCCTGTTTGAGATCGACACCGCGGGTCTGGCGCCGGGTCAGCGGGGTGATCTGGCCAATCGCGTGATCGCGGTTCTGAAAAACCGGGTGGACCCGAACAACCAGATGAACTTGACCTGGCGACCGATCGGGAGCAACCGGATCGAAGTGCAGATGCCCCGGCCAACGGAGATCGGGTTGAAGCGGCGTCAGGCGTACGAAGCGGCCCGCGAGAAAGTGCGGGAGATGAACGTCTCACGGCTGGAGGTGGAATCCGCCCTGAACGCTCCGCCGGAGCTGCGAGAAGGACAAATCGAGGGTCTGGTGCGGGGCGTTCCAGAACGCAAGGCGCTGCTGGAGGCGGCGGCGCGCGCCCTGGACGCCTATACGGCGTTGCGCGGCAGTGACGACGTGGACGCCGAGCACGCGAAGATGACGGCCTACGAAGAGGCCGTGGAAGCGGTGTTGGAGACTTCCGTCAGCCTTCCCATACTGACCGATATTCTGGAGCTTCAAACGAAAGAAAGGGAGGAACTGCTTGCGTCCATCCGGAGCCGGCATCCGGCCTACCGTGATTGCATCGACGCGTTGGTCAGCGCCCATCGAGAATGGGCGAGTGAGAAGTCTACGCTGGAAGACCCGTCCGACCTGAAGCGTCTGATCCGCGGCTCGGGCGTGCTGGAGTTCCGCATCCTGGCCGAGCGCGACGGAGCGAACCCGACTCAGCTCCGTTTCGAGGGAGGGGGCGCCCGTCCGATCCAGGGTTACGTGGATCTGTTGACGAAGCGCGGGCCGCGGGCCCAGGACTCGGGCGATCCCTTCCGCTGGTTCCCCATCAAGGATCCGGTGGCCTTCGTCAACGCCAAGAAGCCGGAGGAGTTTCAGGAGGCACTGGAACGCAGCGGTGTGATCATCCAGAAGTACCTGGACACATACTACGTTCTGGCGCACGACGACCCGGTGAAGTACGGCCTGACCGAGAAGAGCGGTCGCTGGCAACTGCGGAGTGCCAGTCCATCCCAGGACTACAACACCGGCCGACCGGCGGTGGCGTTCAGCCTGGACACGCTCGGGGCCAACAAGTTCGGCGTGCTGACCGGAGAGAATCTGAAGCGGCAGCTCTGTATTTTCCTGGATGGAGTGGCTCAGTCGCACGCCACGATTCAGAGTCAGATCTTCGACCGTGGCCAGATCAGCGGAAACTTCACCCCGCAAGAGGTGAGGGAGCTGGTCCAGACGCTGGACGCGGGCGTTCTGCCGGCCCGGGTGAAGGAAACGCCCATCATGGAGAAGACCATCGGTCCGAGTCTGGGGCTGACCAACCGGACCAAGGGCATGCAGGCGGCGATTGCCGGCTTCCTGGCAGTAGCGGTCTTCATGATCATCTACTACCTGTTCTCGGGCCTGGTGGCGAATGTGGCCCTGATGCTGAACCTGCTGTTCACGCTGGCCATCATGGCGGGCATGGAGGCCACCTTCACGCTTCCGGGCATCGCCGGCCTGATTCTGACGGTGGGCATGGCCGTCGACGCCAACGTGCTGATTTACGAGCGGCTGCGCGAAGAGCGGGAACGGGGCGTGAACCTGAAGAAGGCGATCAAGCTGGCCTATGAGAAGGCGTTCAGCGCGATCATCGACTCGAACCTGACCACGATCATCACGTGCGTCGTGCTGGGCTACGTGGGCAGCGAGGAGATCAAAGGCTTTGCCATGACGCTGGGGTTCGGCGTGGTGACGAGCATGTTCACGGCCCTGGTGGTCACACGGCTCATCTTCACTTCGCTGGTTTCCGTGGGATGGCTGACATCGCTGCCCATGCTCCGCCTGGTCCGCCATCCGAAGATCAACTGGCTGGGGTTGCGGAGGGTCTTCTGGCCGGTATCGATCGTGCTGACGGTCTCGGGCGTGATTCTTTTCGGCATGGCGACGGCGCTGGACAAGGAGGCGTTGTACGACATCGAGTTTCTGGGCGGCACCAGCGTTCAGATCGAGACGCTGCCGGATCAGACGCTGACCGACGAACAGGTGACGCAACTGATAACGGACAAGTCCGGCAACAGCGTGGTGACCTGGCTGCAGAACGCCGCCGACGCCCTGGAATCCGCCCGAACGGAGGCCGGCGGCGCGTCCGGGGAGTTCATCCTCACATCGGATCGGCTGACGGGCGATCAGATGGCCGTCCTGATGAAGGCCGATCCCGGAAAACCGGGACAACCGGCTTTCCGAGACCTGCTTGCCCGTGACGGCGCGCGCGCGGACGGGCAGCAGGTGACGTTCGTTACGCGGATTCGCGAGGCGGAGGGCGTGTCGGGGGACTCGGATGAAGAGACGCCGGCGGAAGAGAAGGCGTCGACCGCCGGGGTCATGACGCAGGACGAGTTCCGCCAAGCCGTGGCGGCGGCGGCGGCCTACACCCGCAAGGCCGCGAACGACCGCTTGTCGGTCGCTCGCGTGCAGTATGCACAGGTCATTGGCGAGGAGGAAGGGACGCCGCACGCGTTTGACATCGTGACCGTCGAGACCAACCGGGAGCTGGTTCAGATGGCGATTGTGGCCGTGATGGGGGACAAGCTGCGTATCGAGCTGCCCATCGAGGCCCGGCTGGTGACGGACCCCGACAAGGCTCCGGAAGGGTATTTCCCGATTCCCGCGGGCACGCGCTACCTCAGCGATGTGGTGCCGGGCGCGCCGTCCCTGGATGTTCAGGCGTTTCGCGGCGGCCTCGTGCTGGTGTTTGACGGGCTTCGGCCGGCGCAGACGACAACGGCCGTCGCCAACCGCATCCGCGAGATCCGGCTGCAGCCGGAGTATGAAGGGTTTGCGTATCGCGACTACACCATCATCGGCCTGGACGACGCGCCGGGGGCCGCGGCGGACGCCGAGAAGAAGTACACGAAAGTGGCGCTCGTCGTGGCGGATGAGAACATCTATTACGATCCGAGCAACCCGGAGGCGTGGCGCGAGGGCCTGGCCATTCCCGAGCGAGAACAGGCGGAAGCCGCATTCGCCAGCGAAAAAACGCTGCGCCAGGTGCTTCAGTTTGACAGCCAGGTGGCCAAGCGAACGCAGGGCCAGGCTTCGGCGGCCGTGCTCCTGGCCTGCGGGGCGATCATCGCGTACGTCTGGATCCGGTTTGGTACCATGCGGTACGGTCTGGCCGCCATCGTCGCCCTGGTGCATGACGTGGCCATCACGCTCGGGCTGGTCACGCTGGCGGACTTGCTGGGGCTGCGGAACTTCCGCATCGACATGGCCCTGATCGCGGCGATTCTGACCATCATCGGGTACAGTCTGAACGACACGATCGTGATCTTCGACCGGATCCGCGAGAACCGGGGCAAGCTGGTCCATTTGAGCACGGAGATGATCAACGCCAGCATCAACCAGTGCATGTCCCGTACGCTGTTGACCTCGCTGACCACGTTGTTCGTGGTGTTCATCATGTTCGTATGGGGTGGACCGGGCGTGCATGGATTCAGCTTCGCGATGCTCGTCGGCGTCGTGGCCGGAACGTTCAGTTCCATCGCGATCGCGGCTCCGCTGCTGGCCAGTCCGCGCCTCCTGGCCGTCATCGTGTATGGACTTATCGGGCTGACGATCACCGGCGTGGCCGCGCAGGTGTTGCCGGACAACCTCTCGCGGGCAATCGCGGCAGGCGTCGTGGCCGTTCTGACTCTGCTGGTCATCCTGTGGGACTTCCGCAGCCGATACGGCATCGTGCCCGGCAGCCAGCCTGCCTGATCGGCGTTGAAGAACCCGTCTGTATCACCGACCCTGCTGCCGGTTTTGCGCCGGCGGCGGGGTCGGTTCTTTTTTGGAATTGTCGACGGCCGACCGCGAACGGGGCAAACGGCTCGGGAGTCTTGGCGCCACAGGCGTGGAGATCGAGGGCATCCGCCGCTTCTGAATGGCGATCGGCTCCCGCCCACTGTTCTGGAACGGCGGCACGGCACGCCGTGCGGCGTCGTGCGGGCCGCACCGCGGACGGGCGCCCTATTCCGGGCCCTCATCCACGTTCAGCGGCGAGGTGCGATCGAATCTGGGGGACGATTCGTCGGCCGGATGCAGTTCGTCCAGCCACAAGGCATCGTCGTCGCGCTGATAGACGAGGAATCGGCCGCGAAGGCCCGCATCCCTCGCCCGGTGATAGCGAAGATAGATGTGCCGGTCATCCACCGCGGCGATTTCCACCTTGCCGGTGGCGTGCGACATCACGAACCGGGCCCGCCGGGACAGGCCCGAACCGATCCGAAGCGCTGCCCGGAAGATCTCCCACCCGCGGACGATGGGCACGGTATAGGGCTCGTTGCCGGCCGTCGGCCGGCCCTGGAAGAGGTAGTACGGGGGACAGCCAATGAAGGAGAGCTCGCGAAACAGGTTGCTCAGAACGTCCGGATCGTCATTGACGCCGCGAATGAGCGGGCACTGGTTCACGCAGATCAGACCACTGCGGATCGCGCAGTCCACGGCCTCCACCGCCGGATCGGTCAGCTCTCGCGGATGGTCGAAGTGGGCCATCAGATAGATGCGTTTCCGCGGCGTGGAGTACGTGCGGAAAACGTCCTGAAGCTCCGGGTCATCGATGATCCGCCACGGATCAAATGCCGGAATCTTCGAACCGATCCGGATGATGCGGACGTGCGGGATCGCCCGCAGTGATTCCAGGATTCCGCGGATGCGCCGCGTGCTCATCAGCAGCGGATCGCCCCCGGTGAGCAGGACATTGGTGACCCGCGGATTGCCGGCAATGTATCGGATGCCGTCGGAGACATCTCGTGTCACCTCCTCATTCGCGCTCATGAAGAGCCGCTTGCGGAAACAGAAGCGGCAATATGCGCCGCACACCTCGTTGCACAACAGCAGCACGGTGTGTTCGTATTTGTGTTGCACGCCGGGGGCCACGGAAACGGCCGCTTCGTTGCTGGCGTCCAGGCGGCCCCACGGGTGGAGTTCCTCCGGGCGGGGGATGATCAACTGCCGGATCGGGTCGCGAGGATCGTTCCAGTCGATCAGGCCCAGGTAATAGTCGTTCGTCCGGAAGGCGTATCGCCGGACGACCGCCTTGAGGGCCTCCCGCTGTTCCGGCGGAATCCCGGGAATGCGGTCGATGCTGGTAACGTATTTCACCCGTCGCGGGCGATTCGACGAAGTCGCGGCTTGGGGCTCGTTCGGATGAGGCATGCGGCCCTCCCGAATGAGTGTCGGCGGACCCGCAACGCCCGGCCCGCAGGCTCTCCTGTGAACATGTCGCACGAATCGGTGCTTTTCCCCGTACGGCGGCGCCCGGGTGATCCCCTCACTCCGCATTTTAGGCCGATCGCGCGGCCGGAACAAGCACGATCCGTCGGCACGCGGGCGGGCGCTCGGCCGCACGGATGACAAATCGTGACGCTCCGTTTCCCGCGGGACGCGGAGTGCGGAACCCGGCCGCAACTCCGGTTGTCAACGTTGCCGTCGCGGGCCGCGGGGGCGCCTCCGGGCGGCGGCGCGCTGGAAGCCGGTGACGGTGCGGGCCAGCAGCGAGAGGAGTTGCGGGCCGTCCTCGCGGGTTTCCAGGCCGATGAACTGAAAACCGACGGAGAAGCACGCATTCCTGCGCTCGCCGTGGCGATAGAGGGCGTTCATCAGACCCGTGGGGCCGTCGGGTTTCAGGCGAACCGAGCAGGCCACCGCCGCTCCTTCCGACAGCCGCGGGCAACTGGATGCCCGAATGCGGATTCCGCCGACCGAGAGGTCTTCCATCTCTCCCTGAAGCAGCGGCGCGCCGGTCGGGGTCTGCGCGGCCTCATCCTCCACATGCCCGGCCCAGACCGTGACGGGGATCGAACGACCGGGGGGCGGGCAGGCCCGCTGATATACGCGTCGTTGCATCTGCTGAATGACGGCGGGTCGGCGCAGGGCGAGAGTGCCGTCGGGATCCGTGCCCTCCACTACGGTGGAGAAGACGTATTTGCGATGTCCGCGGCGGAACGCGACGCCCACGCGCTGCGCGGCTTCGAGCGGCGGGCCCTCGACGGGGGTCAGGCGCAGACACTGGTCCTCGCGCACGCCGACGGCGAAGGCGGTCTTGAGCGTCTGCCAGCCGTCCGCGCCGCGGCAGGTCAGCACGACCTTGACGGCGTTGTCGACAGCCTCGCGCAGGATCTGGTCGCGGCGTACGTCCTCGGCGGTCAGCAGATCAGACATCGTGCTCGCTCCTCGACGCCGCCGATGGGAAGCCCAGGGCTTCGGACAGGCGACGACGCTGGGTCGGATCACTTTTTTCGAATTCGAACTCCATCCCCAGGATGATGCGGTCCTGCCCGTCCAGCGGCGTTTTGCTGCGGACGACCGCCGCCAGGCGGAACTCCCGCGCGTCGTTCTCCAGGTGAAACGCCACCTGCACGCTCTGGCCGAGCTCCAGCCGGTCGGCCGTTTCGCGCTCGATCCGGCACGCCAGGCCGCCCATGCCCACGTTGAACAGCACGCCCCCCTCGCTTCCGCTGACCCCGGCCGCGGTGATGCGCACGGAGCAGGAAGGCCGCGTCTTCATCCGGCAGAACCGGCGCCGCTCCATCACGTAGAGGACTTCGGGCCGGGCGAACTCCATGCGAACGGGCGAATCCGTATCGATCACCCCCATTACATTGGTGGCGAAGAGATAGCGGTCTTGCCCGAGGTGCAGGGTCGCCTCACAGCACGTCGAGTCCTGGACGACCGGCGGGGGCAGGTCTTCCGGCAGCGCAATGCACAGGGACTCCGGAGCCGCGGCGACAATGGTTCCGCACCACGGCGCGGCGTCGTCCGACCCCTGGGGACACAGCGCCACGCGGGCGCGGCGGCGGATCGCCAGTTCCAGCAGGCGCGCGGTCTGGCGGGCGTCCAGCGGACGGGCGAATCGCTCGGGTCGGATCAGGGTGGCGGGCATGGTTCAGGCCTTTCTGGCGCGGAGGAGTCGGCGCTGCTCCACCGCGACGAATCGTTGGATCAGGTTCAACTGGGGCGACGTGCCGGCCAGATTGCAGGAAATGAACCGCACGCCTGCCAGGGTCGCGTCGCTTCCGGCCACGCGGCGATGATTGCGCACCTCCACGGGCAGGAAACAGTCGCGATCCAGATCGGGCAGCCGGAAAACGATGTAGAACACTTCGCCCAGCGAGAACGAGTTGCGCGACTGGCGGCTCACCAGCAGGCACAGCCCGCCCGCGGAGATGTTGGTCATTCGGCCCTCGAACAGCTCGGCATCCACGGGGCAGGCCGTGATGTCTCCGGGGACGGTGGTATGCAAAACGGCGACAAGATCGCGCCCGGCCAATGAGACGCGGAAATCGGATCGACGCTGCTGCTCCGTGATCTGGGAGGGCAATTGGAAGGCCATGCCCCGGACGCGGAACTCCTCGTTGAGCGTTACCAGCATCAGCGGACGGTTCACCTGAGTGCGGAACGCCCAGCGGACACCGTCATGCATGAAATGGACCATCACCGCTTGTCGCTGCCTCAACACGGTCGCACTCCCGATGAACCGGGCTTCGTCCGTCAGCAGATAACGGGATTCGACGGACAGCAGTCGCATCCGGGCGGTCTGGCGCCCATCGTCACCCTCGCAATGCAATTCCGCGGACGTGTTCCGCGCGCACGCGGACTCCAGCATCCTTCGTACCGCTTTGGGGCCGGCAACGACGAGGCGGGCCATGAACACAGCCTCCTTGCGCACCGTGGCACGGCGCAGGGCAATTCCCACTGAGTTGTTCGGTCGCCGGAACGAGCAACTTGACGAGGGATGGCTGCTTGAGCCGATGGCGCAAAACCGACGCGAAGTTATGGGGCGTCTGAGTCCAGAGCGGTCGCCAGACCGTCCGTACGCGGGCGATAGGCGCCGGTCATGGTGACCAGCACGCCGGGCAGCGACCAGAGCAGTTGCAGCAGGCGGGTGGCCATCGCGAAGCAGAGAATCTGCGAGACGGTCACCCCGCCGCCGACCAGGAACTCCTTGTAGTAGGCTTCCACCGTGCCGATGCCCTGAAACGTGAAGGGCACACAGGCCACCACGTTCGCCCCGCCCAGATAAGCGTAGTAATCCCCGGCTTTCGAGAGGTCCCAGGGCATGCGCAACGCGTAGACGATGGCCTGCCATGCACTCATCGCGATCAACTGCAGCAGCATTGTGACCAGAACGGAGCCGAACACCATCGGCTTGTGGCGAATGAGGCGCTGGGTGGTCTGGTCCACCCGGTGAAACCGCACGCCGGCCCAGCTCCAGCCGCGGGCCAGGACGCCGCGGCCCTCCGGTCCGGGCGATGGGTCGGTTCGCGCCGTTCGGGCCGGCAGCAGGAGTCGGCGGGCGAACGATCGCGCTTTCTGCGACACCACAACGCTGCTGAGCACGGTCACGCCGAGCAGAAACAGACCGATAACAGCGCCGAACGCCTGGAGCCGGCGGTCCTCCCCGAAGAACAGGATGATCAGCCCCACCAGGGCCAGCAGGCCGATGAGCCCGACCAGCCGGTCCAGGAAGATGGTCGTGACGGCCTCCGTGCGGCGGTTCGTGTGGAGACAGACGTAATAGGCCTTGATCACGTCGCCCCCCGTGGTTCCGACAGCCACGAAATTCAGGAAGTTGCCCGCGAAGCACAGCTTCGTGCACTCCCAGTAGCTCAGGCGGATGTCCTGCGCCCGGTACATCATGAGAAACCGCAAAGACTGCAGGAAGGGCACCGGAGCGAAGATCAGCACGCTGAGCAGCAGGACCCCCTTGTAGCTGTCGCGCAGCACGGACGCCAGGCCGTACTGAATTGCCGCCGACCCGTCGGGCAGGCGGGCAAGCTGTGCCAGAGGCAGGGTCTGCCGCTCGCCGTCTGTCCGTTCCACCAGTGCTTCCCACTCGTCTACGGACACCGCCCGGACCGTCGTGCCGTCGGCCAGGGTCACCCGATCGTACCAGGTGACGCTTCGCAGCACCCACCAGAGGGCGGCCACACAGACGACCGTGCGGACCATGTTGAAGACGAGCTTGCGGGTCTTGAACGCCATAAAACTGGACGACTCCCATAACGCGGCCGGCGGCGGATGACAAGGGCGGGCGGCGACAATACGGCTACGACTCAAGGAACGGAGTGGGGGCGGGCCGCGGCAGCGGTCGATCCATCGCGGAGTCCGGCAGCGGAGTCAGGCACTCCAGCTCGGGATTCCGCCCAAGCAGTTGACCGAGCTGCGTGCGGTCGATGTGCAGGTCCATTTCCACATGGCTGTCGGTATAGCGCCGGGCCGACACTTCGGCCATGCGGTCGATCTCGGCGATCAGTCGACCATTGCCGATGGCCGTGCGCACGGTCACGTGGGCGGCCTGGCGCCGCATTTCCGCGAGCACCAGTTCGACCAGGCGGTCCAGCCCGGCTCCGGTCCTGGCGGACACGGACAGGGACCGGGGCAGGCGGTTTTCCAGCACCGCGATTGCGGACTCGTTTCCGCCCAGGTCGATCTTGTTCAACAGGCAGATGGTGGGAGTCTGGCCGCAGCCGAGTTCGTCCAGCACGGTCTGCACGGATTCCGCCTGCCACAGGACGTCCGGCGCCGACGCGTCAATGACGTGCAGCAGGAGCCGGGCATGGATGGCCTCCTCCAGCGTGGCACGAAAGGAGGCCACCAGGCGGTGCGGCAGATCCCGTACGAACCCGACGGTGTCGCTGAGCAGGGCGGATTGCCCGCTGCCCAGGTGCCATCGTGCCGTTCGCGTGTCCAGCGTCTTGAAGAGCAGATCTTCCACCGGCTGATCGGCGTCCGTCAGAGCGTTCATCAGGGAGCTCTTGCCGGCGTTGGTGTACCCGACCAGCGACACCGTGAACTGGTCGGACCGCGAGGCGACGGTCTGAATTTTGCGGCGGTCGATCTGCTCAATCTGCCGTCGGAGCAGGGCCACGCGGTCCGAGACGATGCGGCGGTCGATCTCAATCTGGCGCTCGCCGGGCCCGCGGGTGCCGATCCCGCCGACCGCGCCGACGCCGGTGCCGCCGCCCGCTCCGGCGATTCGCTCAAGGTGGGTCCACATGCCGCGCAGGCGGGGAGCGGTGTACTCCAATTGGGCCAATTCCACCTGGAGTCTGGCCTCATGCGTCCGGGCGCGAGTGGCGAAGATGTCCAGGATGAGCTCGCTGCGATCCAGCACTCGACACTGCGTCGCCGCTTCCAACTCGCGGATCTGAGCGGGCGACAGTTCATTATCAAAGAGCACGAGGTTGGCCTGGCAGGCCTCCACCCGCTCCTTCAGCTCCCGCACCTTGCCTTTGCCCAGGTAGGTCTTGGCGGAGGGCGCGGTGCGTTTTTGAATCAGCCCGCCCAGGACTTCCGCACCGGCGGCGCCGGCCAGGGCGGCCAGTTCGCGCAGCGGATGGTGAACGTCAAAAGCCTGGCCCGGCAGGATGACCTTGACGAGGAACGCTCGCTCCCGAAAGGCCGATAATTCTGTGGAGACGGACTCGTTCAACGGTCTGGCCCGGGGTGTGGAAAACCCCATTCACGCGAACTGATGCCCGGTAGTCCTGGATGCATATCGCCGACTATTGTACCGTCGAACGGTCCGGCCGGTCAATTTCGCGTTGCCGATGCGTGGTGGGATCGCGGCGCGCAACTTCCCGCAACGGCCACGGAACTGCCCTGGCCATTGCATCAGAAAGACCACGGGGAATCTTTCCGTTCCCTCCGGGAAGAGGGTGCCTCATACGGTGGGAGCGGCGTTCCCGCCGGTCATTCGACACGCCTGTGCGGAAGCCGGAATGGCTGTCTCCCTTTGAACGTCGCACCGGCCGTCCGTCCGGTCGGGGGGGTCACCGCTCCGCAGCCCCGTCACGACGGCGCATCCTCCCGGCGTTCCTCGAATTCCAACGCGGCGGAGTTGATGCAGTACCGCAACCCGGTCGGCATCGGCCCGTCCGGAAAAACATGGCCGAGGTGTGCTCCGCATCGCCGGCAACGCACTTCGGTCCGCCGCATGCCGTGCGACGTGTCGATCCGTTCCTCGATCCGCTCCGGCTCGATCGGGGCACAGAAACTGGGCCAGCCGCTGCCCGAATCGTACTTGGTCCGCCCGTCAAAAAGCGGCTCTCCGCAGCACACGCACCGGTACAGGCCGGTGCCCTTGTGATTCCAGTATCGCCCGCTGAAAGGGGGTTCCGTGCCGCCTTCGCGCGTCACATGGTACTGTTGCGGTGTCAGCTTCTCTCGCCACGGTTCGTCCATTCTGGTCATCTCCGCCGACCTCTGACCCACGTGTTCACTCAGATGGGCCGCGTCTCCGGTCGGCCGGGCGGGGGGTTATCGCTGCGGTCTGCCGGCTGCCTGAACGTAGGCGATCAGCTTGTAGGCAAGACGGGCGGCGAGGAACTCGGTGACGACCTGACCGGGAATGGGGGCGACTTCCACGATGTCGGCGGCCACGATTTTCCGCTCGGCGGCCACACGGCGCAGCAGGCCGGTCACCTGGTACCAATTCAGTCCGCCGGGCTCCGGCGTGCCCGTGCCAGGCGCGACGGATGGGTCAAACGCATCGATGTCGATGGTGACGTAGACCGTCTCGCCCAGTCGGTCGAGCACGCGATCGAACCAGTTGTCGGATTCGTGGCATTCGCGGGCGGTGACGGGCTCCATGCCGTTACGCCGCATGAAGCGGTGTTCTTCCTTCGAGTAGTTGCGGATGCCCACTCCCACGACGCAATCCACGTAGTCCAGCACGCGCCGCATGGCGCTGGCGTGAGAGAAGGGCGTGTTGTCATAGGCGTTCCGCAGATCGGCATGGGCGTCGAACTGGAGGACGGAGAGCTTGCGCGACCTGCCCGCCGCCGCCCGCACGAGGGCCGGCGTGATGCCGTGCTCGCCGCCGAGAGTCAGCAGGAACTTGCCGTCTTTCATGATGCGTCGGGCCGCCCGGTACAACCGTTCCTGCATGGCCGGCGGCCCCGCCTGATCCGGCGGCAGCGGGCAGAGCGTGGCGATGCCGCACTGGAAGAACTCGGCGCCCAGCTCCTCGTCGAACAACTCCACCTGTTCCGAGGCGTCGAGGATGGCCTTGGGGCCGTGGCGTGTTCCCGTGCGGTAGCTCACCGTGGCTTCGTACGAAACGGGCAGCACGGCAAATCGGGCGGAGGCGTAGTCCGTGTATCGGGGCTCCAGTCCGAGAAAGCTGGGTTGATAGGTTTCCATCCGCGCGTCGCCCATCAGGAGACGAACACGGCCGCGGCGACGGTGGTGGTCCACTTGCCGTTCTTGTCGCCCTCCGCAGTCTGGACGACCGCCCGGGTCCGCACCACAAGCCCTTTGCTGCGGTAGATTTCCTGCCGTTCGTCCCAGGCGGTATCCGGGTCGAGATCGGCGCCCCGAGTGGTGGCCAGCATGGAAGCGGCCATATCTTCCACGAGGTCGGAGCAGCGCCGCTGGGTCAGGCCGAAACCATGATGTTCGGAGAGGTAGCCGTAATCGCTTTTGTTGGCCGGCACGGCCAGGCCGATGCCGGCGCTGATGAGACGATTGGGCTCGTCCGTGCGGGCGTCGGCCATGACGCAGAACACGAGTTGTCCGGGCTGGAGCTTGGCCAGACCCTGCTGACGGCTGATGATCTTGCACCCGGGCGGGAAAATGCTGGACACGCGCACCAGGTTGAATTGTGCGATCCCCGCCCCCCGCAGTGCCGCCTCGAACGACTGCAGGCTGTGCGAGTGCTTGCCCACACCTTTGGTGAAGAACATCTCTTTGGGAACAAACGGTGTGTTCATGCACATACCTCCACCATACGTTTGTCGCAGAGAATCTCCCCGGTATCGTGCCGGAACGCCAAGGGGGCAGATTATAACGAGCCCGTTCCGCGCGTCACCAGCGCGAAAGGGGGGAATTCGCTGGTTTTTTCGCGAGCCCGGACCGCGCCGCGGGCGGAGCCTCAGTCCGCCTGGCGAAGCAGCGCCTCCAGTGCCGGTCGGATGCTCTGCAACGCGCGCCCACGGTGGCTGATGGCGTTCTTGCGGGCGGAGGCCATTTCGGCCGTGGTCACGCCGAGGGCGGGAATCCAGAAATGTGGATCGTAGCCGAAGCCATTCGTGCCTCGTGGATCGTCGATAATCACGCCCTCCACGCTCCCGCTCGCGGTGGCCAGCACGCGGTCGGCGGCCGCGACGGCGATTGCACAACGGAATCGCGCCGTCCGTCGCTCCACCGGTATCCCCGCCAAGGCCGCGATGAGCTTGCGGTTGTTGGCGGCGGAATCCTGTTCGGGCCCGGCGTAGCGGGCCGACTGGACGCCCGGCGCGCCGCCCAGGGCATCCACCTCCAGCCCGGAATCGTCCGCCAGGGTCCACAGGCCGGTCAGCCCGGCGTAGTGGAGGGCTTTTCGGGCGGCGTTGGACTCGAACGTCGAGCCGTCTTCCACCGGCTCCGGCACAGGGCCGATGTCGGCCGGCGTCTTCCAGACCACGGGAAGGTCGCCCATGACCTCGCGGATCTCCCGGACCTTGTGCGGGTTCGAGGTTGCCAGCAGGATGGTTCGAGGCGTCACCACGCGTCATGTCCGGTCTGAATCGGCACCAACTGCGAGCCCAGGAATTTCGTATGATCACTTTTGGGGCTGACGCGTTTCAGATTGCGGAGCAGGTACGCGAAATTCTCCCTGGCCTGCAGACGCCGCACCTCGGCGCTGTAATTGGAAATGAGCGTTCGCTCCACCGCATATTTGGGCGTCTGCGCGCCCGGCTCACGCTGCACACTCTGCGATTGCTGCTCCAGCAGGGCTTCGGGACCGAACGTTCCCACCATCACCTCGCTGACGACCGAGCCGTGATGGTAGTACGCCTCGTAGCCCCGTTGCCGCAATTCCCGGGTGTACTCGGCCGCGGCGGCCTTGCGGTCGTAGAAATCAGCCGTGTTTTCGAAAGTAGCCACCAGCAGGCTGTATGTCCCCTTGGCATTCTCGATGCGCCACGCGGGATTGCCCACATCGGTGTCCGGGGAGGCAATCGCCTCCGCTCCGAGGAACCCGCCGAGCTGGATCGCACGCAAGTCCGCGCGCAACTGCTCCGGAATGAGCAACCGGCCCGTGGCCGGGTCGATGCGGCGGTGGTATGTCCCGTACAGCACCTGCGACACACTCCGCCCGTGCCGGACCTTCACTTCCTGACTGTGAATGCCCTGGATCTTCCGCACGTCGGCGGCCAGCGATTCGGACTCGGCGATCCGTCCGGGACCGCTGATCGCCACGCAAAGGATGGTCCACGGCTCGCCCCGGGGACGGCCGAAGTTCGACGACAGGCCGCCGCCTCCGTGGTCACATCCGCCGGTCAGGCCCAGCGCGGTGATCATTGCGATGCCGAATCCGATTCGCACACGTCTCATGGCTTCTCGCGCCGTTTCCGCAGGATCCGCTTCTGAATCTCGATCAGTTGTCGCACCCCTCGCGACCCCATGCGCAGCATGCGATCCAGCTCGGACCGGGCAAACGAGGCGCCCTCACCTGTGCCCTGAATCTCCACCAGTCGTCCCGAACCGGTCATGACCAGATTCAAATCCACGTCCGCTGCGTTGTCCTCCGCCTGGTTCAGATCCAGCAGCAATCGGCCGTTCACCCGTCCGACGCTGACGGCCGCGACCGCATCCTGCACGGGCGACCGGGTAATCCACCGCAGTCTGCGGGCGTGGGCAATGGCATCGCACAAGGCCACGTAGGCCCCCGTCACGCTGGCCGTCCGGGTGCCGCCGTCCGCCTGGAGCACGTCGCAGTCGATCAGGATCGAGTTCTCGCCCAGGATTTCCAGGTCCATCACGGCCCGAAGGCATCGGCCGATGAGGCGTTGGATTTCGTGCGTCCGACCGTCGATACGCTGCCGGTTTCGCGGCTTGCGGCCGGCCACGGCGCTGGGCAGCATGTCATATTCCGCCGTCACCCAGCCAACGCCCTGCCCAACCCGCCAGGTCGGCACGCCGACTTGCCACATGGCCGTGCAGAGCACCCGGGTCCCGCCGCACTCGATGAGCACCGAGCCGGGTGCGCAGGAGGTGAAGCCTCGCGTGATTTTCACGGGGCGCAGCTCCGTGGCTCGCCGACCGTCCGCTCGTGACATCAGGATCCTATCGCCTTTCAACGGAAGAACGCGATCCTCGCAGGGATTGCCATTCCTGCCAACCCGCAGTCGCTCCCGCGGCGCGAAGGTACGAACGGGCTGCCGGAGTGTCAACCGGCGCAATCCAGAGCGGCCCGCCACAGACGCGCCGACTCAGGGCCGGCCGCCTCAAACGCCAGCCGGCGCCGGCTGGGGGACACGACCTCCAGGCGGACCGTCAGCCGGTCATGCGGCAGCACGTCCAGAACCCGATCGGCCCACTCGACGACGACCGTGGCCTCGGGCCGGAACATCTCTTCCGCGCCAAGTGCGGCAAACTCCGCCGGGCCCTGAAGGCGGTAGGCGTCTACATGGTACAGGTAGACCCGACCGGCGTATTCATGGACCAGCACGAACGTGGGGCTGCATACATCTGCGGAGGCGCACACGCCGGCTCCGTCCGCCAGCCCCTTCACGAAGTGCGTCTTCCCGCTGCCGAGACCGCCGATCAGGGCAATGGTCTCGCCGCCCGCCAGGGCCCGGCCAATTCGAGCCGCCAGGGCGAGCGTCTGGTCGACGCTGTTCGTTTGGATGTACGCAGCGGAATCAGTCATTGAAATGATCGTATCCCCGCGGCTCCAACGGGCTCGTCCGCCCCTGCGAATCTGCGAGCACCAGATCCCGATCCGTCATAACGCCGATCCGCGTCAACCCCAGCCGCGTAAGCGCCCGCGGAGGGACTTCCGGAGCCACGGCCGCCAGCAACTCGAAATCCTCTCCATCGTTGAGGATGTGATCCAGCACCGAACGGCCGTCCGCCCGCGCCGCCTCCCGCGCCGCGTCACTACTCACACTCGTCAAAGCTGCCTCGTCCAGCCGGGCCCCGGTGCCCGACGCCTCACACATCCGCGTCAGATCCAGCGACAACCCGTCACTGATGTCCATCAGCGCGTGCAGGTTCGGCCCCAGCGCTTCGGCCATTCGTCGGGCCTCCGCGGTCCGGGGGGTGACCACCAGAGGTCTGCCGAGCAGGCTGCCTCCCAGAGTTCCGGTGACGACGAGCATGTCGCCCGGTCGTGCTCCGCTACGCCGGACCGGCACGAGACCCGGGTAGGTTCCCCCGACGAGGCACACATCAATGGCCAACGGATGCCGCCACCGCGTCGTGTCGCCGCCCACCAGGTCGCAATCGAACGCATCGGCCGTCTGACGCATGGATTCGACCAGTTCCTGCGCGCGTTGTGCAGGAAACGATCGGGGCAGGGCGACCGACACGAGAATGGCCAGGGGTCGGGCGGCCATGGCGGCGCAATCGCTCAGGCTGCACGCAACGGCCTTGCGCCCGATGGCGGCGATGGGCTGCCGATCGGCCTGGAAATGGACCCCATCCAGCAGCATGTCAGCCGTCAACAGGATCGTCGTGCCGTCCACATCCAGAATGGCCATGTCGTCGCCCACGCCGAGTCTGGACCACGGCCGAAGTCCGGTCTGTCCCGCCAGCAGCCGGCGGACGAACTCGATCTCTCCATGGCCCATGTCGCACCTGTGAATTCCGCCCCCATGCCATCCGGTCGCATTCTAGCGAACCACCCGAGGTCCGAGAAAGAGCCTGATCGCTGAGGGACCACGAGGGCCGTATTCCCCCCGGGAATTGCGTCGGCCGGAATTGAATTGTAGATCACCGCGGAGAGATGCTATGCCCAGTGCCGCCATAGCCTCAGCGTCCGAGCAGATTCGAGGCGAAATCGCCCGCTTCGTTCAGATTACGCAAGAGCGCAGCGAGTCCGATAGCCACCACCAGCGCCGCCGAGCGCGGCGGAGGCACCAGCGATCGTGGCCGATGACGGTCAGTGCCCCCTGGGGCACGGGGCTCCGCGATATCAGCGTTGCCTTGCATAACGCATCTTCGTTGGGAGTGGCGTTTCTGTCTCCGGTGATGATTGGGGACGGCTCGGTCATCTTTCTGCGACTTTTCTGGCACGACAGAGCCGGTCCGTCTGTGCCCGCCGTTGTTCGCCACGCCACCCCGACCGAGCACGGCTATCTGATCGGCTGTGAGTTCTCGGCGGAGGACGAGTCGCTTTGCCAGATTGCGCTCTCCCTTGGGCGTGTGACGGAAACCACGGAATCCGTCGAAGCGCGGCGACGGGGGTGAAGTGCGCCAAGCCCACGTTCACGTTTTACAACCTGACGCAATGGAGCCACAGAACGGCGGCAAGACGGGGATTCATCCTTCTGTCTGCTGTATCATCTTGGTTTAACAAGGTGTTACACCTTGGCAGGTCCTTGCGGACCGACTCTTCTGGTTGCGTTTCTGCATCACGTTCACGCGAGCTGAAGCTCGTTTGTACGTAGAATCCGCAAAAAAGTGTATGACTACAATATTTGATGAATACGGAAGATCGCGGACAGGGTGTGTCTGTGAATCGGGAGAATAATGTCTGACGGTACGGAAATTGCCCATTGTTGCGTGTTTGGGAAGCGGTGTGCTGTCAGCAATCACCCGATGGCCAATTTTTCCTATCTTAACCGAAACACGGCAGCCTTGAGGACGGTTTGCGCAAAGGGTGAGTTGGGCTGACGAATCGTGCGGTCGGACGGGTGCTTGCCGGAGGGGGCGGGCCTCGCGCCTATGCCGGCCCGAAGGTTGCGCTTCGGCTGGCTGGTGGGTGTTCCGGAGGCGGAATCCACAGCCGGGTCTGTCCACGCAAGCGAAGGCGGAAGGAGCACTCGGGAGGAGAAAGCCCATGCCCCTGGCGGGGCGGTTTCCGCAGGAAATCGTCACGTCGGGCAACGGATGGGAAAGAAGACGGCCGGTGCCGCCTTTGGTGCGGTGTCGGCCGTCGTTTCGTTCCCGTGCTCGGAAACTGGCGGAAGAGATTCTGAGCGAACCAGACGGGTCCGGCCAGTGCGAACCTCGGGCGATCTTCGCAGATCAAGAGAAGCCCGGCTGAAGCCGGCTGAGAGGGAGAATGCAGAGAGGGAGTGAGGAGAGCTGGCTTCTTCCCCCCGGCTCAAGCCGGGGGCACTGGCCGGCCGGCTGAAGCCGGCCGCTGATGTTTGGCCGGTCGTCCGGCGGTGACGGTGTAGTATACAGCGGATTCCAGGGCCGGGGCGCCCGGCCCGGACAATCAACCTTCGGCCTCAGCGCGCGGCCAAGAGGATCAACCCCCGGCGGAGACGGCGCGGGAGGCGGGTGTGACGCACAAGAAGATGCGCCCACACACGGCGACGGACAACGCGGAGATCGAGCGTTGCCAGCGGACGCTTGGGGAGCCGATTGCCGGGCGCAAGCTGGAGGACTTTGCGCCGGCCAGGGCGGTGATCGCGGGGATCGTGGCCGAGTAGAACGAAGTTCGGCTGCACTCTCAGGAGCGATTCAGGTGTCGGTTACAGGCGGGAAACTCGTAAGGCGGTTTGAAGCTGCGGTCACCACGATGGTGCCGATTGTCGTTGCCGCAATCGTTCTGCGAATCCGCTTCTTTACGATCGTACCTCTGGATGAACTCCCAATCCCGGTGGGGTTTCCGAAGTCCGGGGAGACGCTTCTTGTCATCGTCGTCATGCTTGGGCTTCCGCTTCTATGGTGGTTGCTGGATGGCGCCTCACACAGAGCAACCTACGGCATGCGTGTTCGTGGACTGGTTTTTCGAACAGCTACTGGTGACGTGCCTGCATTCGGTCGGTGTTGCGCCAGAATGGCAGTCGGGTTGATTCTCGTTCCGATTCTGCCCCTCTGGATTCCCCTCGCGTGGATCAGAGGGTGGCACCCCATTCCCGCCGACACACTTCTGGGGATGGAGGTGGCAACAATAGGCAGAGGCACGGAATAGCGAAGTGTGCAGAGAAAGTGATATGTTTCAATCAAGGTGAGACATTTTGCCGCTTTGGATAAGTGACGTTTTCACCCTCCGTCCGGGGCGGCAGGCGCTGCCGAAGCCTGATGCTCTCCTGCTTTCGCAGGTTCCTGGCCGCGCTCCAGCCGGCAGACGAGGTCGAACAGCTCGCAGCCGTAATGGCGGGCGACCGACGCGTTCTTGATCATGGCTACGCGGAGGCTGTCACAGCGAAAGGCGGCGCGCCAGTTGCTCTCCACGGCCCGACCCATGCCCTCCAGCACCACGAAATCGCAATCGACCGCCGCCGCCGCGCACTCGTCACTGACATCCGCCAGGTCGATCAGTGGATGCGTGTGTCCCGTGCCCACGGTCGTGAGCCGGCCAGATTCCATCTGCTCGGCCAGAACGGCGTCCATGCCCGCCGCCTCCGCCAGCACGCGGTCCAGATCCGCGCGGGTGATGTCGTTCAGAGCAAAATGATCCGTGGCCGCAACTGCCACATGCAATCCCAGGCTTGCCAGATGCCGCGCGAAGGGCAGCACGCCAAGCACCGCGTCCGCCCCGGCATTGTCCGCGAAGATGATTGCCTTGCGATAGGCCGGACGGGTCGGATGGAGCCGCTCGGCCAGCAGGTCCACGTCATCCCGCCACCAGGGCCGCGGTTTCACGCGCGCCAGTTCCGCGAAGAAGTCCAAGCCGCCGGCCGCGTATTCCCGGGTGGTCACGGGGGATCCCAGGTCAAAGCGGTTGCCGGCGACCAGGCCGATCAGAAGCGCCTCGACACGCCGGTCTGCCGGCACGTCGTCCAGTCGTCGGATCACGTCCGGGTACAGTGCCAGGGCCGCCTGGTTCTCCGCGGCCTTCACGTCCGCGTAAGGATCGCCGATGTCGAACTGAAGCAGGATCTCATCCCGCAGCGCGCAGAGCGAAAGAATGTCCAGCCGACCGCGGGCGTCGGGCCGGCGCCGCAGACGGTCCAGCTCTGCGAAAAACGCCTGGCGCATGGCGGCTACCTGTTGCGCCCGCGGCGGGTTGCGGCGGGCCGCCGCGTACGCCAGCATCGAATCGGCGTGCTTGCGAAACTCGTCGATCCAGTGCTCGCGACCGGCCGGGTCGTTCAGCAAATCCCAGTCGCACGCCTGATACCCGGCCGGATTGTCCAGCAAGGGGAAGACCGCCATTGTTCATTGCGCTCCCGTATTTTTCGGGGAAGGCATTTTGCCTCTCTCCGCACGATCGGCCCGCAGCGGAGGCGGGTGTGCCACCCCTGTGTTCCTGCGTTGGTTGCGATCAGAGCTCCAGGTGGTTCAACAGGTCCGGCACGGCGACCATCCGCAAGTCTGATTTCACGTCGGCCGGCAGCGCCGCCGAACCGACGAGCGCGGTGTGCATTCCCGCGCGGGCCGGGCCGGCGATGTCCATTTCGGGCGCGTCGCCGACGAACAACACCTGTCCGGGCAGAACGCCCGGGCACTGCTCGCGGGCATGGGCCATGACCGCCGCGTACACGGACGGATGCGGCTTCCGCCGTCCCAGGCGGCTGGAGAACTCGGCGAACCGCAGGTGTCGGTTGAGGCCCAGTCGGTCCAGTTCCTTCAAGCAAGCCCAGGCCGGGGCAGCGGTGTTGCTCATCAGGCCCAGAACGTACCCGGCTCTCGCCAGACGTTCCATCGCCTGTGGCACTCCCTCGTATGCGTCGAGGCAGCCAATCCACTGCTCCCAACACGCCGTCAGCATGTCGTCCAGCACGCCGTCGAGCGCGTGGATGCCCCACGCACTTCGCAGCCACTCCGCCAGAACGGCTCGAGTGTCGTACTCCCGGTACTCCGGCGCCGCCGCCGGCCGGGAGGCATAGCCGCGACACAGAGTGAGCAGTTGGTCCGCCGCCTCCGGTCCCAGGGCCAGCCCCGCCCGGCGGGCGGCCGAGACGGTCGCCTCCGTACAGCCGCTCATGACCTCGTGCTCCCGGCTCACCCCGCAGAGGGTGCCGCCCCAGTCAAAAACGATTACCCGAATGTCCGACCGCGTCCAACGCATGGTCCAAGCCCTTTCTCGCCCGCTGAGCCCTTGGGCGGGTGAATCGGCAGTGTACTCGGTCAGGGCCCGTCGGTCATTTCCGCGGCAAGCCGGAGGTGGCGGTCTTTGTTAGTGGTCCGTCACTTTGCCGGGCCGCATGGGGGTGGTACGATGGCAGGAGCGCGTGAGCGTCTCTTGACGGGGCGCCCGTTGGCCGGGTCCGGACCCGCGCCGCCGGGGCACCCGTGGACTATAAGCGAACCTGAAGGAAGCGTTTCATGGCTACCAAACGAGTGTTGGCAGTGTTGTTGTGCCTCGGCGGGTCGGCGATAGCCCAGCCGGACGGCGAGCGGGTGATCGTGGCGCCATCGCCGGAACAGGGACCGGCCGGTCTCGACGATGCCCAGGGGCTCACGCCCGATCCGGTCACCGGCGCTCCGAAAATCTACACGGCCCGGCCGGTCGTGGACCTCGGGAGCGTGCGGGAGGGCGAGACCCCGACGGCCACGTTTGTTGTGGAGAACCGTGGCGACCAGGATCTGCAGATTACGGGCATCCGATCGAGCTGCGGCTGTACCACCGTCAAGCTGACGGAAGAGCAGAAGACCATCGCACCGGGCGGATCCGTCGAGATTGAGACGAAGTTCGATACGCGCGGTCGCTCCGGTCAGCAGAGGATGTCCGTCACGCTCACCTGCAACGACCCCGCCCGGAAGGTTCTTCGATTGAGTTTTCAGGCGTACGTCGAGACGCTGGTGAACGTCAAACCGAGCGCGGTGCTGAACGCGCAGAATGTGCGGACGGGTGACGCCATCCCCCAACCGATCGACCTGCTCCCCGGCGCCGGCGAAACGAAGCTGGAGTTGGAATCTGTTCAGGTGAGCGCTGCCGGCGTGCGTTTCACCCAGGAGCCGATCACGGTGGACGGTCGAACCGGCGTTCGGATGCGCTTCGCGATTGAGGATACGGCGCCCACCGGCGTCTTGAACGCAATCGTCAAGGTGGATGTGCGGGTCGGCGACCAGACGGTCGAACAGGGGCTGCGCGTGTATGGGCGCGTCCACGGCGACGTGGATTATTCGCCCGCGAATATCCAGGCCATTCAGCCTGCGCCGCGCGGAACCCGGCTGCGGGCCGTCACGGTGCGTTCGACGACGGACAAGCCGTTGCGGATTCTCAGCACGGATGCCGGATCGCACATCCGCGTGGAGTTGACGCAACCGCCCGGGCCGAGCGACACGTATCAGATCGTTCCTGTCGTTTCCGATTCGGCCCCCGACGGCCCAGTGGGCGCCCTGCTGCGCATATTCACGGACAACGCGGCCCAGCCGGTCATCGACATTCCGGTTTTTGTGAACGTCTCCCCACGGGTGCAGGTTTCGCCGCCGTGCGTGGTGCTGCGCACCGGTGACGACGCCAAGGCCGGCACCCGGCGGATTCACCTTTCCACGGATCGTGGCACCCCGCTGGTCGTCACCACTGCCACCAGCGACCAGCCCTTCGTGAGGGCGGAGATTGTGGACGATCCCGCCTCACCGGCCGGCCGCAAGGCGGTGGACATCCGGCTGAACGGAGAAGTGCCGGTGGGATCCCACGAAGCGGTTGTCACGCTCGGGACGGACGTGAAGGGCGCCGAGCAGGTCCGGGTTCCGGTGATGATCGTCAAGAGCGACGCGGCCTGATCCGCCGCATCCGCCACGGTTCCACCACGCTCCAGCGCCTGACGGTCGCCCAGCGGGTTCCCGATGAGAACAGCGTGTGTCGGCCCCGGCCGGTCCGCGCCCACTTGTTGCGCCGGCGGTTTGCCTGCAGAATGTCCGCTCGGGAGAATACGGAATCGCTCATCCGGGAGCCATCGCCATGACGGAGTCGAAGTCGGAACCCAACACCTCGCGTATCAACTGGCAGGATCCGGACATTCCGGCCGGCAACGCTCCGCCCATGCCCCGATGGCCGATGATCGCCGGCTTCGTCGCGCTGGGCCTCTGGCTGGTGTTCCTGATTGTGATGGCCGTTTTTCGCGTGCTCAGCGCCCGGTAGTCCGCTCTCACGCGCGCACAAGCGGTCTTGGCATGTTCCCGCGGCGCCGCGACGCCGGCACTTCATCCCGCAAGAAACTCTGCGATGGTGGGAGACAGAACCCGCCGGATTTTGGCGATCGCCTTCTTTTCAATCTGACGGATGCGCTCTTTGGTGACGCCGAAGCGTTTGCCGAGCTCTTCCAGCGTCTGCGGCTGACCGGTCCCGAACAGGCCGTAGTGATTGGTCACCACCACGCGCTCGCGCTCGCTGAGCTCATTCATGCTTTCGGCCAGAACGCGGCGGATGTGTTCGGCGTCACTCTCCGAGGTCGCCTCGTTGACGGCGGCGCTGGCCGTCTCGAGCAGTTCATCCTGTCCGGTGACGAACCGGCGTACGTGATAGTGCGATTCGGGAATGGTCCGGGCGTAGTTCTTCATGATTGCCCAGTGGGCATACGTGCTGAACTTGTAGCCGCGGGCGAAGTCAAACTTCTCCACAGCCCGTATCAGCGACATGTTCCCGTCGCTGATCACCTCCTGGAAGCTCGGTGACCAGCCGACGTGCCGCTTGGCGATGCTGACCACGAGTCGCAGGTTCGCCCGTACGATCTGCTGTCGAATCTCCTCCGACTGTTTCATCCATCCGCGGATCTGTTCCAGCATCCGGGCGGACACGGCGCACACGTCGAGATTCGCAATGGCCCGGGCGGCTTTGTACTTGAGGTAGTTGTAGCGGCGGAACAGATCCTGCTCCTGCTCCGGCGTCAGCAACGGGGTCTCGTACAGCGACCGCAGGTAGGGGGGCAGGTCTTTGGGCGGCCGGGCGGTCCGCATGGCTTCGGCCGGCTGAGGCACGGGCACGTCGAGGATCAGGGCGTCCGCCGTCGGCGCATCAAACAGCTCGTTGTGAATGTATGAGGGAGGAGACTCGACCAGTGCCCGGGCCTCCACCTCGCACAGCACCTGCTCCACGTCCGCCACGCTCAGGCCCAGCGTGGCCGCAATCTGGGCGGCCGGTTCGCCGGCCTCGTGACATTTCCAGATGGCCAGGTACCGCTGGCTCAGCCGCGGCTGGCCTCCTTGCCCGAAAAGAGCCTGGTCCGGGTTTTCGTGGTCGTGCCGCCGCAAAGTGTACCGAACCGTCTCCACCGCCCGCCCGGTTTCTCCGGCGATGGCCCGGGCCAGCACGTGGAGCTTGCACCGCTGCTGCTCCAGCTTCTGACGGGCGCGGTCGACGATGTCTTTCTTTTCCGCCTCCGTGAGCTGGCGGAACGAGGCCCCGCGCGTCACCATTTCGGCGTTCTTGGAGACGAATCGCTCCACCGTGCGGTTGCGGAAGACGACGCGGGCCACGCCGTCCTTGTCTCGGACACGAAGGCCCATCAGACCGCGCGTTCGCCATCGACGGATGGTCTTGGTGGAGACGTTCAGGTGCGCCGCCAATTCCTCGAGCGTTCGCACCCCGTCGGCCAGCTCGTCGACCGATACCTCCGTCTTTCGCGTCAGGTGCTCGGCCATCGTGACCAGATCGGCGGTCAGCCGGTCGCCCGGGATGGTCGGTCGGTTGTGTTCGCCCTGCCGGCGGCGGTAGCCGGTGATATGGAAGCACACCAAGTCGTACGGATACGCCTGGTCACGCTCGATGATTCCCAGCAGTTGTTCGATTCCGTCCAATTGCCGCAGGCGCTGTCGCGCTGGTGACAGCGTGAGCTGGTGCGCCAGTTCGGCCAGATCATGGCTGGAATACTTGAACATATTGGTCCACCTCACCCCGGCTCCAAGCTACAGCGCCAAGCGTTGAGGAGTTCCCGATCCGGCAGGCGCCTCGTCGCATCAGGGAGGCCAGGTTCGACGCCTGTCGGGCAGCCTTGCTCTCTTAACCTACTTCCTGAGCAAGGCTTGCAGGTCGCGCCGTCTTAGACGGTTTTGGCTGGTTGGCCGGTGGCTCCCCCCGGGGGAGTCTCGCCCGGCATTGCACCAATACATTATCGCTTCGACGTAAATGCCGGTCAAGAAACGGACCGAAAATCGCGTTTCCGGCACCCATCACGCTTGTCTCCGCATCACCTAAGCGATCAAGACAGCCATCAATCGCCAAGGAACGCATTAATTACAGTGTGGCTTCTATGGTCTTCCGAAGACAGGTATCAGGGCGTGCCCCGGGGCGGAGCGCGGAGGAGGGTAGGAGTGCGGCTTTTGGGGGTTCATTGCTGCTCGATCGCTTCGATCCTTGCCTGGAAAGGCTCAGCGAGGTCAGGATCGCGATCGCGCACGGCGTCGACGACGGCCTCGTAGTTTCTCTTGGCTGCCTGCAGCGCGTCGTGATCTCCGTAGAGAACCAGCAGGTATTGCGCCGCCGCGACCTGAGCGGCCAACGTCCAGTGATTTTGCAGTTGGCTGGCCGCCCGCTCGATCAGGCCGGCGGCTTCTTGCGCGGCTCGAACGCCCGCTTCCCGGGCCTCATCGCGCACGGCCACCAGATCGGTCGTCGGCGCATCGAGTTGGAGCACGGGGCCCACCTGTTCGAGGAGGGCCAGCTCGATCGAGGCATCTCGATACTGGTCCAGGCGGACCAGACTCTCGCGAACCAGCACGTCGGCCGCCTGGACTCGCAGGTTGGCGGGCCACCAGCGATCGTCCTGCATCTTGCTCTCGGGCATCCGCTCCAGCTTCTCCGCGCTGATGTCTCCCATATCGACGCGCGTTCGCTCGTCCGCGGCCCGCTCGGCGGTTCCCAGGGCCGCACGAGCCTGGTCGAGCTTTGCCAGCGCGTCTTCCTGGAGGACACGAACGGCATTGGCTCGCTTCGTCAGCTCGGCGAGCACCTCGCCGGCCGCCACGCGAAACTGCGCGATCTCCTGGCGTGACTGGTTTTCCTGCTCCGTCAGGCGGGTCCGGGTCTCTTCGAGCGCGGCAATGGTGTCTTTGTCCCTCTGAATCTGTGCGCCGACAATGGCCAACTCTTCTTCGCGCTGCTCCAGGCTGAACTGGATGGCGGAAATGCCCGGTTGCGGCTGAATCTCTCCACCGGAGGCCGGGACGTAGTCACCGCTGATGAAGTCGCCGCTTTCGTCGAGGCGGGCGTTGGCCAGCGTGCCGAACTGGAGCTCTTGTGTCTTGCGAATGGCGTTCCGGTAGGTCAGGGCCTGGGCACGATACGCGCTGACGAACGCCTGGTATCCCTCCGGATCGGTCAGGTCAACGCCGGCGTCCTCCAGGCGTTCCATGGCCGTCCGTGCCGTGTTCGCGGCCTGCTGCGCCTCGTCCAACTGGGCCTGTAACTCCGTCAGCACGCCGCGGATCTGGCCGACCGTCTCCTGGAGTTCGGCCTGCCGCCGGGTCTGTTCTTCCACAGATTGGGCGGTTGTTGCGATCCGGGCATCCACGTTGCTGTCGGCCACAAGGTGGGTCTGTGCCTCGGCCGCCTGGGCCCGTGCCGCCAGGTCGGCCAGATCCACAGCCAGGGTGTCCACTTCGCTTCGCATGAACTGGGCTTTGCGATGGGTGCGCAGCGCCTGCTGATACAGGATCGCCGCCTTCATGCGGTTGGCAATGAGGTGCTGCGAAGCATTCACGTCGCCGCGGGAAGCCGCCAGGGCCGCCTCGGCGGCGGAAAGGGCCTCATCCAGCAGTTTCTGGTTCCTGGCGAGCAGGGCGTCTCGGGTTTCACTCGCCTTGGCGATCTGGTCGGTGTCACGGGGAATGCTCGCGGTCATGTGGCTGGCATGCTTCTGCCAGTTCTGGCCGTAAACCTGCTGGAGATATCGTTGGTCCAGGTCGGCCCGAGCACGTGAGCTGGAGGCCTGCAAGTCTTTCAGACGTGCTTCTTCCGCGTCGAACGGATCACTCGTCTCGTTGCTCCGGGCCGCATCGACGGCAGCTTCGATCGCCGGTGCGACTTTGTCGGCTGGTAACGAGACATCCAGGCCCGCGCTGGAAAGGGCGTCCAGCAAGACGGCCAGCCGCTCCTCCTCCGCGCTGTACTGCCAAACCAGCCGGCGGGCGCGTTCGGTCGCCCGGTCCGCCTCCGCTTTCACCTTCGCCTCGGTGCTTTGCAGCGTGGGGGCCGCCCAATACAGGACGGCGGCCACGACCACCGCCGCGCCCGCCACTGCCCACGGCATCATCGGTTTCTGCACGGTGAACTCCCGCTGTCTTGCCGCTTGTACTGACGCGCCCCGCACCAGGATCGGGGCTGGGGCGGCCATTGTAAGGCGGGACCGGGCGGAAGGGAAGCGGCCGGGATCCGGACCGGCCCGGTCCTTTCCGCCCCGACCGCGGGGTATCGGATGTAACGTCCGCGCAACAAGAAACGGGGGTTGGTTTGACTTGCTTGATCCGATGCGCAAAGATCGGCCATATCGATCCGGAGGGAGGGGCCGGACCCGCGCGACGCGGCAGGGAGTGTGTTTTCGGTGGTCAGAATCGCGGCGCAGACTCTCGCGGAGATCGTGTTCCTGATGGCCGTCAGCGTGGCCGTCGGGCTCGGAGTCAACACGGTCCGGCAGGTCCGGAAGGATCATGAACGCGCGGTCGTGCTGAAACGCAACTACTTCGCCCGGGCGAGTGTCGCTCCGGTCGCTCCGGTGCCTGGACCGGAGGCGCTGGGGGCGTCCCCATCCGCGGCAACCCCGGCAACCGGGTTTTCGGGAGAGCACCTGGGAATCCACCTCGCCCGGTTTGAGGAAGTGCGGGACCGTTTCGAGAATCCCGAACCGACGGGAGAGCTGTCGGTGTTCGTGGATGCCCGGGACCAGGGGTTGTTTGATTCCGGGCACATTCCCGGTGCGCTGCTGGTGGATCATTACCGGTCCGACCGGTATCTGCCGGAGGTGCTGGACATCATTCTTTCGGCCGACCGGGTGATCGTGTACTGCCACAGCAGCGACTGCGAGGACAGCGTTTTTCTGTCGCAGACGTTGATCGAGAATGGGATCGAGCCGGATCGCATTTTCGTGTTCCAGGGCGGCTTCGAGGAATGGGAAGCGCAGGGCATGCCGGTGGAGAAGACGGAGCCGTCGCCATGAAAGGGGGCCGAAGCTGGGTGCGACGCGTGGATGACTCCGGGGTGCCGCTGGGCGTCGCCCGGCTGGTGCTGGGCGGTCTGTTCATCTACACGGGGCTCACGAAAGCGGCGGACCCGCTGGACTTTCTGAAATTCGTGCATATGTACGGGATTCTTCCGGAGACGCCGCCGCACCTGTTGAATCTGACGGCGGTGATCCTGCCCGTGCTGGAGGTGGTCTGCGGCGTGGCGCTGCTGCTGGGTGTGGCGGTCCGCGGCGCGGGCGTCACCCTGTTCGGGATGCTGCTGGTGTTCATCGTCGCGCTGGTCTGGGAGTCTTTGAGAATCCACGCGTCCGCGCCGATCGCCTATTGTGACATCAGCTTTGACTGCGGCTGCGGGACCGGCGAAATCTTCATCTGCCGCAAGCTGGCGGAAAACGCCGGCCTGATGCTGCTGGCCCTGGTCGTATCGCTCTCCCGATCGCGCCGCTTCTGCCTGTCGGCGCGGCTTTCCCGCGCAGGTTTGTCGACCGGCCCCCGACGCTCCTGGGCAACCGGGTCATAACGGCCTGGCGGACCATTTCCGTGCGGCGCGCTCGGCGGGGACGTAGTACTTGCGCAGGTACTGCTTGACCATCCGCTGGGCGCAGAAGGCGGGCGGAATGGTGGCCAGCGCGTGCTTCATGCGGCCGATCCATTTCTTCGGCAGCCCGGCCGTCGTGCGATCGTAATACAGCGGAACCACCTCGCGTTCGAGCAGCCGATACAGGGCGGCCGCGTCACGGCGGTCGGCGGCGGCGGTGCCGCGATGATCCCGGGCGGGGCCGATGGCCCAGCCGTTTCGTCCGTCGCAGGCCTCCGGCCACCAGCCGTCGAGGATGCTGAGATTCAGGCCGCCGTGCAGGGCGGGTTTCATGCCGCTGGTGCCGCTGGCTTCCTGGGGGCGCTGCGGGTTGTTCAGCCAGACATCCACGCCGCAGACCAGGTGCCGCGATACATCCATGCTGTAGTCTTCGACGAGCACCACGCGCCGGCGAAACGCCCTGGATCGGGCAAACGTCTCAATCCGGGCGATCAGTTCCTGTCCGCCGGTATCGCCGGGATGGGCCTTGCCGGCAAAAAGAATCTGCACAGGCCGGGTCGGGTGATTGAGGATCCGGGCCAGCCGTTTCGGATCGGAGAAGATGAGCGCCGCACGCTTGTACGGAGCGAATCGGCGGGCAAAACCGATGGTCAGCGCGTTTGGATCGAGGATTCGATCCACCTGCTTGATGGCCGCCGCGGACGCCCGCATTCGCCGGAACTGATTCCGCATCCGATCGCGTACGAAGCTCACCAGGTCCGCCTTGAGCTGCACGTGCAGGTCCCACAACTCCGCGTCCGAGATATTCTTGACCGCCGACCACACGCGGGCCTGGTCCTGCCGTTCGTGCCAATCGGCGGGCAGGTACTTGTCCAGCAGCCCGGCCATCTGGGGGGCCAGCCAGGAACGCACGTGGATGCCGTTCGTGATGGACCCGATGGGCACGTTTTCTACGGGCCGGTCCGGCCAGACGCCGCGCCAGAGCTTGCGGCAGGTGTCGCCGTGCAGCGAACTGACTCCGTTGCGGTACTTCGAGAGACGCAGCGCCACCTGGGTCAGCCCGAACGGCTCCGATTGGTTGTCGGCGTCCACGCGGCCCAGGGCCAGGAAGGTCTTGCGGTCCATGCCCAGCCGCTTGCGGTGCGCTTGGTAGTATTCGGCCACCAGGTCGGGATCGAAGGTTTCGTTGCCGGCCGGGACCGGCGTGTGGATCGTGAACACGCTGGTATCGGCTATTTCGCGCAGGGCCCGACCCAGCGGTCGCCCTGCGGTCACAGCCTGCGCAAGTCGATCGATCGAGGCGAACACCGCGTGCCCTTCGTTCAGATGGAGCACGGAGATCGGGATGCGCAACGCCTGCAGCAGACGAAGCCCGCCCACCCCCAGCAGCGTCTCCTGGCAGAGGCGGTCCTCACGGCCGTTGCAGTAGAGACGATACGAAAGCTGTCGCAGCCGCGGGGGATTGTCCGGCAGGTCGGAGTCCAGCAGGTACAGCGGCACGCGGCCCACGTCAAGCCGCCACGCCCGAGCCACCAGGGTCTGCCGGAGCAGCGGGATGCGTAAACGCAGCGGCCGGCCGGAAGGCGACGTCACCTCGCGCAG
Source organism: Planctomycetota bacterium (assembly GCA_052034525.1). Taxonomy (GTDB): domain Bacteria; phylum Planctomycetota; class Phycisphaerae; order UBA1845; family UBA1845; genus JAFGJQ01. The sequence goes on along the minus strand of JBPOIK010000030.1, from coordinate 7,190 downwards.
CGGCAGGTCGCGGGCGGACAGGTCGACAAACCAGTCTTCCTGCGTGCCTGACCGGCCGATGTGCTGCCGCACGTAGCCGTTTCGCCAGAGCACGCCCACGCCCACGAGCGGCAGGCCCAGGTCGCCGGCGGCCTTGATGTGGTCGCCCGCCAGCACGCCCAGTCCGCCCGCGTAGATGGGCAGCGACTCGTGCAGGCCGTATTCCATGCAGAGGTACGCGATTTTGCCGCGAAACCGCCGGCCGTACTGGGCCTGGAACCACGTCTTGCCGTGCAGGTAGCGATGGAACTCGCGATGCACAATCCCCAATCTGCTCATGAACACGGCGTCGCCGGCCAGAGCGTGCAGGCGTCTGGCGGGCAGGGCTCGAATCAGCGCCGCCGGGTTGTGCTCGGTGCGATGCCAGAGGTCGGCGTCGATGGAGCCCATCAGCGCCGCCGCCTGCGGGCTCCACGACCACCAGAGGTTGGAGGCGAGCTCCGCCAGAGGGGCCAGCGGGCCGGGGCAGATGTCAGTCAACGTCCTTGCCGATTGCGTCTTGCGCATGGTGTTGCTCTCCGCGCCAACGGGATTGAAGAACGCGGGGCCATCTTAGTGCGGGCAACTCGCGGCGGTCAAACAATGCATATTGCGTGCGGCGAGGCCGTCGGTCGCCCTGGCGAGTCGCCTGCGGAGACGAGCCGGTCTCTTCCTCTTCTGCCCACAACCCGCAATGTCTCCGGCCTCCGGCTCCTTCCCCTGCGGCCGGACCGTCCTCTCACGCCAGAGTAGGGGATTCCACGTAGAGTGCCGAAGTGCGGCAGTCACATTTGCTTCGGAATGGCCGGTTTCTCTGTGGTTTTCGCTTGGCCCTGCGGATGTTCCGTGGTATGGTTGCGCTACGAGCATTTGGCGCAGCGGCAACAAGCAGATTCTCCCACGGAGGGGGTTCTGTTATTTCTTCGTTCTCGATGGGCCGTTTGGGGACCCATGATGTCCGTCGCGTGGCAGTTTCTATTCTCGCGCAAGAGGAGTGAATCCAATGGAGGGGATCCGCGCACCGCGCAGCGCATTCGCGCAATCCCGCCCCTGACGCCGGCGAAAGAGTCAAGGGCCCGTTCGTAACGACAAAACAAGGCCCGCCGAACCATCCGCGCCCAGCGTGTGCGCCCCGTGTGCCACTGCTCTTGAGCAGTGGGGTTCTGCGGCGTTTCCGGCGGGCGAAGTGACGAGCCGCCGCCCGGCCACAACCCGGCGGTCGAATGCGGGGAGAGTGTTGTCGCCCCGCGTTGGCGATGCCGGTGGACCGGTGAGGCAGGATTGGACTCCACTTGACACGAAGGGACGAGGGCATGAACTGTCTCTGTGGTCGTCGGACCGCTGTTCCGTTTGCACGGATGGAGTGAACCGTACCCGGGGTCTCGACTGCAGGAGGAAGAATGACATGCGTACGCTGATGCTGGTGCTTCTGGCCGGGCTGGCCGGCTGCGGGGATGTCAGGACGGATTGGGCGGGCGGAACGCAAGACCCTCCGCCGCCTCAGGTCACGGTGCTGCATGTGCAGCAGTGCTGGCTCAACGAAGAAGGTGACGAGAAAACCGTATGGTTCGGAGCGGGCTTTCGGATTTCATCCAGCGGAATCATCACCTACAGGCACCAACTCCCGCCCAGCGTAACAGAAGTGCTCGTGGAGGGGGAGGTTGCCTCCGTCCTCGACCGAGGCAACGATGAGAGGGAGTGGGACGACTGGATTTATGTCCGGATCCGGTCCACTAAGGGCGAGATCCCGATCGTGGATCCGAAACTGGAACTCCGCCCGGGGGAGCGGGTCGCAATCGTCGGATTCCCCGCCTCCGATGCGACCACCGAAGAGCTGCTCGACAAATTCTGGGCGACTCCATGCAAGACGGCTTATGGGGAGATCGCTTCCAAGCCGTTCTGGCTTGGGATTCCCGACGACATTGTACTCATCAAGGCAGGGGATGCGTCTTTGAAAGGGATGTCCGGCGGTCCGGTGATGGTTCTTCGAAACAATGAGTGGGTCGTCGTTGGCGTGTATGTCGGAGTGTTGTATCGAGACATCCTCAAGGGCGTCTTCTCCTCCAGGCTCCGAATCGCCCGACGGATACCGGAACACCTGCTTGAGAAGTGAAATGTATCGTCAAGCTTCGTGCGTGTGCGGAGCCAGACGCAATGGGGAACGCTGTCTGTCAGAGAAAGGAGGGCGGGCTTCTCGGGCGAGCAGCCGCAGACAGTGGAGGGCAACACACCAAGGTGGTGTCGATGGCCCTTTGTATCCAGTGGAGGAGGAAGAGGTTTCGGAAGGTTCGTCTCAAACGTCTCTCTGGTTATGTAGGCCAGAGGTGGGACGGACCGGAGTGCAACTCCAGGAAATGGAGGAGGATCATGTTTCACTTGAAGAAGGGACTGAAGTCGCCGGCCGTCTGGATGGCGCTGTTCAGCGTTGTCATCTTGATCACCGGCTGCCATGGCGGCGAGGGTGGCTTCGGGTGGGGCCCCGAAGGACCTCAGGCCAAAGTGAAGGTCTACCCACCCAAGGATCCGCCGGAGCCGGTACCGGGCCCCGACGGTTGGTATTATTGGTGCCCCGAGGGCCCCGATGGCCCATGCTGGCGTATCACTCCCCCCCACGGCCCCATTCAGCCGATTGGCAGTCCGGAGTTTCTGCTACCCCCTGGTCCGGAACCTGAGCAGATTGATATTGGGGAAATCCCGGGGATCCAGATTCTCCCGGTCGACGAGCTCACGGACGCTGGAGGCCAGCAGATGGTGTCCATCGCCGTCTCCCATGTACAGGGAAGCACTGACCCGGGTGTGATGGAAATTCTCACCGAGGAGGGACCGGCCGGGCCGCAGGGACAGCAGACTGTCACACTCAACACGGACCTGAACGTCGTGTTCCACAACCCGAGAAACTCCCCGTATATCCAGACCACCCCGGACGGCGGCCTGATAATCGACTTCGACTCGGCGGGGCTGGAGGGCGAGACGCTGGACACCCTGCTCAATGAGCCGGTGACCGTCTCCATGCTGCTGCCGGCGGCGTACAATCCTTTCCCGGACAACGTTTCACAGGAGGAGCCAGGCGGAGCGGTGAGCGTCTCGCTCGACGGATCGCTCTTGAACTGCCTCCAGACCCTCATGGATCACGGTGTCGAAGAGGTCTCGCTCGGCAGACACGGGTCGCTGGTCCGCAGTGGCTCGTTCATCGTGGGTACTCTGTACCTGGAGGATGACGAGGAGAACCTGGTCCCCTACGACGTGACCATCCCGCTGTGAAGCGTTTCCTGCGGTCATGTCCCGCTTGAACAGGGATCGTGATCGCACAAACCCAGAGAGGAAACGCCACCAGCGTGACGTTTCCTCTCCTCCCATTGTCCAGACGCGGCTCGGTGAGCGAAACCAGACTGCTGACCCTGCTCACCCTTCGCGTCTGAGGCCGTATCGTATAGACCGGGCTCATGGCACGCAAACGCGCGTCGAGTAAGCGTCCGGCACACCAGGTTTCCGCCGGCAAGGCTGCCCGGCCGAATCGCGTTCGCCATTTTACGGACCGATGGTTCACCTCCGGTTGCTTCGGACCCCGTCTCACGAGGACGCCCTTTGCTTTGGTTGCAGGCCGGAGAGCGCATGCCTGGGAGGACTTCCACCTCCTGTCCGGGGACACTCTCAGGCCCACTGGGACCGGCCTTCCAGCCGGTCTTTACTGCTTTCGAGCGGGCATGGGCATCCGCACGGGGTGTGCTCTCCGGAAATTCACGGGATGTCGGCGGTGGGCGGTTCGGGCGCCGGCGGCTCATCCACCTTTGACAGAGGTTTCACGACGGCGTGGACGGCAAACGGCAGAAACGTCAGGGACAGAATGACGCGCACGATCCACCACCCGCGGTTGCCGCGATATTGGATCATACGAGAAATGGTCATGGTCGGCGTCTTCACTTCGACGGGCAGGCCGCGGGCGGTCGCTTTCCATCGCATGTAGCCGAGGGCGCCGCCCGGCCAGTGGTTCTCAACCAGGTATTTCTCCACGGACGCGCGGGCCTGCTGGAGGATGTCGTCGCGCGTGGTCCCCTCCGGCAGAATCCGGAACGTTTTCAACGTGCGTTCGGCGGCGTCCTCGGGGAATTGCCAGCACTCCACCGCCAGTGAGAAACCGCCGCACACCGCCGCCACGATCAGGCTGCCGGTGAGCAACTGCCAGCGAGGTATCGGCCGGGCCGGCAGGGCAATGCGGTACATGACCGCGCCCACCAGGAGTCCGAACAGAAGGAAGAAGAACAGCCCGAAGTACGCCAGGAGGAACGCCCCGTACGAGAGCAGGAATCCGAACGGGAGGGACACGACAGCGGCCACCAGCACCGCCAGCCACCATCGGGCCGGGCGTGGGGCCGTTATCGGCTCCGCGCTGGGTTGTATGGGCAGGCTACTGGTCAACAGAGGCTCCGTGCGCCAAAGGCTTCAGGGTCAAAGCGTTGCGGCGTATCTTGGGCGAACGCCCGTCGGTTCGCAAGACGCGATCGGAGAATGGGGACCGGCGACGGCCGCGTGCCGGCGAGACTGGGGGCGACCGGCCTCGGCTCGGCGGGCTCATCCCGGGGCGCGTGGCGTAACATTATTGTTTGGAATGTGTTAGCATCGCAGCCGGGTCGGGTGGCGTTTGGCGGGCCGGCTGAAACCGCCCTGAGAAAGCGGGAATAATCCCGGCCGGTTCGCGAACCCCACCACAGGGACCGCTTGGGAGCGGGAAACCTGCGGAGTACGATGCCCGGGCTGGGTATTCGGACCATCGTGGTGGAGAAACGCATGTTCAGCCGGTTGTTCAACGCACGGATCAAAGCGGCCGAGGCGGCCCTGAAGTCCGAGCGTCTGGACGAGGCGCTTCGTCTCGCCTCCGCCCCGGACCTCCGTGACAACAGGCAGGCGGCGGCCGTCCTTCTCACGCTGGCCGAGCGGCTTTTCCAGCGGGCGCGACAGCGCTTCGCGGACGAGCAGTTCACCGAGGCGCTGCTCGATCTGGACAAGGCGGAGGTGGCGGGGGCCCCGTCCGACAAGGTTGCCGAGCTGCGTGCCCAGGTCCGCGTGGTGGCGGACGAGGTGAACCGGCAGGATCGGTCCCGTCGGGCTCGGCTGGAGGCGGCGCGAGATCGGATTGACAAAGGGTCGCTGCTGGCGGGCCGGCGGATGCTGGAGCAGTCGCCGGAGAGCGACGCCGAGGCGCAGCGGTTGAAGCAGCACGCGGAGGACCGGCAGGAACAGGCGGATCGCTTGTACGCGGAGGCCGAGCGATTGCTGGATCAGGCGCAGCTCTCTGCGGCCGTTGAGCGGTTCCGGCGAGCGAAGTCCCTGCATTCGAATGCCCCGACGTGTGCCGCGCTGGAAAGCCGACTGTGTGCGGCCGTTTTGACTCGCGTGCGGGAGGCGTTCGAGTCTGGCCGGCCTCGTGGGGCGGCGGACGAACTGGCGATCCTCGCCGACCTGGGCCGTGACACGCCGTCGCGGCGAGAGATCGAAGAGGCGTTACGCTGGATTCGCGAATCGGCCCAGGCCCTGCGGGCGTGGCAGGTGGACGCGGCTCGGCAGGGCGTCCTTCGCCTGCTGAACCTGCATCCGAAGGTGGCCTGGCTGCGCAGGGCCGCGGATGACCTGAAGGTGCTGGATGAACGCCTGATGGCCCTGCAATCCGGCCCGCTTGGCGAGCGCTGGGATGATGCGAAAATTCCGTCTCCGGCCGGGCAGGCCAAGACGCCGGGCGGCCTGGACGAGACCGTTCTGCTGGCCAAGGCGCCGACGGACATGGGCCTGCTGCCCGACCGGCTGCTCCTGATCATTGACGGCGGAGGCAGCTTCCTGCTGCATCGTGGCGATCGGATCAGCATCGGGCGGGCCGCTTCCCGCCATCCGGCGGACGTGGCCGTCTTTTCCGATCTGGCTGAGCACCACGCGGACCTGGTCCGGACGCAAGAGGATTACTTCCTGTTCTGTCCGCGCGAGATGCAGGTGAACGGGGTGGTGACGCGGCAGGCATTGCTGCAGGACGGCGATCGACTGGTGATGGGCCGCAAGGCCCGCTTCACGTTCCGGATGCCCAGTCGCCGCAGCGCCAGCGCTGTGCTCGAACTGAGCAACGGGACCCGCATGGCCGACGACGTGCGCCGCGTGATTCTCTTCCGCGGGCACGCGCTGATCGGAGTCGGACCCACGGTTCATGCCGTGTGCATGGCGGCCCTGCGCCCGCTGATTCTGTACGAGCGCTCCGGGCAGCTCTGGGTGCGGCCGGAGGCCTCCGCGGGCGATCCAACGGCGGCGATCTGCGTGCCGATGGGCCAGTCCGTGGAGGTCGCCGGCGTTCGTTTGATCGTGAAGCCGGTGAGGCGACCCGGCGGGCTGATTCCTGGTTCGGGTGGACGGCTGTAGCCGTCGCTGATGAACGGCGACAAGGTCGGGACGATCGGAGGAGGTTCTGGAACGGTGGCGTTTGCCTTCCAACATGGCGATCGACCGCTGAACGGGTTCACGATCCAGCGCGCCATCGGCCGCGGCGGGTTCGGCGAGGTGTACTACGCGATCAGCGACGGCGGTCGCGAAGTCGCCCTGAAATACCTTCGCGAGAATCCGGAGACCGAATTGCGGGGCATCTCCCACTGTATCAACCTCAAGAGTCCGAACCTGGTGACGATCTTCGACGTCCGCCGCAACGATCTGGGCGAGTATTTCGTCGTCATGGAGTATGTGGCCGGTCCGTCGTTGCGCGACATGCTGGTGGCCGAACCGAACGGGCTGGGCGTGGACAAGACGGCCTATCTGGTCCGGGAGATCGCCCGCGGACTGACGTACCTTCACGACCGGGGCATCGTGCATCGGGACTTGAAGCCGGGCAACATCTTCTACGACGACGAATACGTGAAGATCGGCGATTACGGCCTGAGCAAGTTCATCGCGGAGTCGCGGCACAGCAACCAGACGGTCAGCGTGGGCACACTGCACTATATGGCCCCGGAGGTGGGCAGCGGGAATTACTCCAAGAGTATCGATGTCTATGCCCTGGGTGTGATTGCGTACGAAATGCTCTGCGGGCGGGTGCCGTTCGAGGGCGGCTCGGCGGGCGAAGTGCTGATCAAACATCTGACCGCCCCGCCCAACGTTTCGATCCTGCCGCCGCCGTTCGATCGCGTGGTGGGCCGGGCCCGGGC
>JBPOIK010000035.1:0-31778 GCA_052034525.1 Planctomycetota bacterium | reverse complement strand
GGCCGTCGGGGCCATAAACGCTTCGAGCTTGTTGAGGTAGTCCTTGCGCTCCGTCTCGAGGATCCGGTAGCGGGCGTTGGCCTGCTGCAGGTCCCGCACGGCGCGGATCTCCTCATCCAATGGGTGGACGTCTTCGCGCTTGTCCTGAGCCACCGTCCGCAGGCGGCTGCGCACGGCGCGGATATCCAGGCCGTCGTTCGATTCGGCGAACAGACTGCCCTCCACCATGCGGACGGGCAGGTCTGTGATGACGATCTCTCGAAGTCCGGCCGGGCCGGACACGTCCACGACCCGCGTGACCAGGGCCTGCCCGCGATAGACCGTGACAGCCTCCAGAACGCCTCGAGTGGTTTCGGATGACTCCTGCGCCCCGAGTGTCATCGTGCATGTCAATACGATTCCTGCGACCATCCGGCGTGCCGTGTGCATGGCTGCATCTCCTGTAAATGGTTTCGGTGACGAACGGATACGGAGTTGCTTCAGTATACAACGCCGCGGGTGGACGGTTTGTAAGGAGTCTGTAACAAGAAGACCGGCGCGAATGGACGGGGGGCGGGGGAGAGTGATGTATTCGAAGGCGCCAGCGCAGATTTGAAGTGACAATCTGCGTCACTTTACGTGATCGGAGCGGCGAGCCACGGTCGGGGGCAATCCGGGACACCGGACGCAAGAGGCCCTGCATGGGCATCCCGATCCCGTGAGGTTCGCGCGCGGCCGGGCATGGGGCCGTGGGCCGGAACCCTTCCCGTCGGGGGCCGGCCGGCCATGCGTTTCAGGCGGGCGGACCCGCCGTTTTGTGGGTGTTGACGCTCGGCGAGCCATTCGCGTCACGAGGGAAAAACGGTTTCCGCCGATTTCTCCGGGGTTTTTCGATTTTCACATCTCATGATCTGCGTTTCATTCCCCTTCCGATACGCTTGACTGCCCGGTAAGTTTGGGATATGTTAGGCATTGGGCCGGGGGTCGAAAGGAGCCCCCCGCGCCGGGGCTTGTGGGCGATGGGCACGCCTGTTTTTCGGCGTTGACGTGGCAGGCGGGGGGAGGTTGCGCGCGTGTGACCGGTGTCCGGTTGCGGCCAAAAGCCGCTTGGGGAGGTTTTTTATGGATGCGGAGCAGACCAACGTCGTGGGGGCCCGGGAGGTGGTGGAAAGGCTCCGCAGAATGATTGCGGAATACCGAAGGCACGGGGGCGCGGACGGACGGAGGGATCAAGGGAGCGACGGATTGATTGCAGCCGCCAATCCACGCGTTTCATCCCTGCGCGCCTTTGAGCCTTCGTATCTTCCGGCCTCCGCTTCGGGCATCCCCACCGGCCTCGGGTCGCTCGATGCGGAGCTGCCGTGGGGCGGGCTGCCGCGGGGGGCGGTCAGCCAGATTCTCGGTGGAGAACCGGGTCTCGGAGCGATGTCGCTGGCTTTGGCCGTCGCGGGACGGGCGGCTCGCGGCGACGACGTGGCCGGCCCGGGATGGATCGGTCGTGGCGGCGTGGAGGCGGAATCGGCCCGGCCCATCGTGGTAATAGACCCGGCCGGTGATTTTTATCCGCCGGCCGCGGTGAGGTTCGGGCTGAATCCTCAGCGGGTGCTGGTCGTGCGGCCCGGGCGGGTGTTGGATGCGGTCTGGGCGGCGGAACAGTCTCTGCGCTGCCCGGCTGTTGCGGCGGTGGTAGCTCGCTTAGAACGGCTGGGGCGGGTGCATTCGCGGCGGTTACAGCTTGCGGCGGAGGCGGGCGGCGGGGTCGGGCTGGTGGTGACGCCGCTGGCCGGCCGGGAGCGAACGTTTGTGGCGGTGGCCGTGGCGTTGAATGGAGAGCGGCGAAGCGACGAAGCCGCAAAGCGAGGGAAGGCAGACATTCCCGTCTCGACCCGCGTCCCCCACCCCCGGCTCGTACGGGTGACGGTATTGAAGGTTCGAGAGGGGATTCCGGCGGAGCCGTTCGTGGTGGGGTTGGATGATGAAGCGGGTTTTATGCCTGTACATGCCGTGGCTGAAGGTGGAGCGGCTGGCGCCGGACGAAAGCGGGCCGGGGCCTGCGCCGCTGGTCGTCGTGGAGGTACGGAACGGGGCCACGGTGGTGGTACAGGCCAATCGGGAGGCCGGCGGGCTCGGCGTGCGGCGGGGGATGACGTTGGCGGAGTCGCGGGCACTGGCGCCGAACCTGCGGACGGCAAGTCACGATCCGGGCGCGGATCGTCGGGCGTTGGAGAAGCTGGCCGACTGGGCGTCGTGTCTGTCGCCCATCGTGCATATCGAAGACGAAACGACCCTGCTGCTGGACGTGACGGGGTGCGAGCGGCTCTTCCAGGGTGAGCCGAATCTGGTGCGGCGGGCGGTCAGCGGTCTGCGCGAGCAGGGTGTTACAGCGCGGGCGGCTTTGGCCGACACGGCCGGTGCGGCTTGGGCGCTGGCGCATGCGCATCACGAGGAAAAGATCATCGTGAAGCCCGGCCGGGTGGCGGCGGCCATCGCGCCGTTGCCGGTCTGGTCGCTGCGAGTCGACGCATCGGTGGCGGCCGCGCTGCGCGGGGTGGGAGTGGAGACAGTGGAGGCGCTGCTGCACCTGCCGCGGGCGTCGGTGGCGGCGCGGTTTGGGGACGGATTGCTGCGCCGGCTGGATGAGGCACTGGGTGCGGTGCCGGAGGTGCTGACGCCGTTCCGACCCGTGCCGGCGGTGACGTGCTCGCTGCGGTTCGGGTGTGCCACGACGCGGCTGGACGTGCTGCTTGAGGCGTTCCAGCGGCTGCTGGAACCATTCTGCGCGGAGCTTGCGAAACGCGGCGCGGGCGTGCGGCAGGTGTGCGTCACATTGTATGACCGGACGGGCGAGCCGCGCACGGTGAACGTGCAGGCATCGACGGCCACGCGATCACCACGGCGCTTACGCTCGCTGGGACGGGTGCGGCTGGAATCGCTGCGGCTGCCGTCGGCGGTGCAGGGGATGGCGGTGTGGGCACGCCGGATCGAGCCGCTGACGGAATGGCAGGATGAATTTTTCGACACCGGCCGGCGGGATACGGAAGGCCTGGCAGAACTGGTGGACCGGCTGGTCGTGCGGCTGGGGCCGGACGTCGTACGACACGCGGAGCTGGTGAGCGATCATCAGCCGGAGAAGGGATACCGGTGGGGAAAACGCGAAAACGCAAAAACGCAAAAACACAGGAATGAGGCGCGGAGGCGCGAAGGAACGAAGGAACGAAGACGCGAAGGGATGGAAGGATGGGGGGAAGAAGAGATTGAGGTCCGGTCGGCGGCGCAGAGCGGAGGGGCGGATGGGGAGTTGAGCCGTCCGCCGGTGCGGCCGGTGCGGTTGTTGCGGCAACCGGCGCCGGTGGCGGCGGTGGCCGTCGTGCCGGAAGGGCCGCCGGTGCAGTTCGTGTGGCAAGGTCAGCGACACGAGGTGGCACAGGCCGTGGGGCCGGAACGGATCGAGACCGGTTGGTGGCGCGGTCAGCACGTGCGGCGTGATTACTATCACGTGGACAGCACGGCCGGCGGCGGGTTCTGGCTGTTCCGCGATCGGTTGTCGGGGCAATGGTTTGTGCACGGGGTGTTTGATTGATAAACGCCAAGGCCCGGAACCACGGAAATGGGAAGTCCGTTCGCCCCGACCCGCGGTTCCAGATCCGCACCCGGCAGGTCCGTCTTGCGCATCGAATTGGTTCACACGCGGCAGAAGGCTTTCGGACCGAAGTCACAGTGATCCGTCACGAAATAACCATCTCGGAAGAAGAGGCTTCTGCGGTGAATCATTCTGTCCGGCCCAAACGACGACGTCCGCGTCTCCCCAACGAAGCCTTTTCGCCGGCACCAAAGCCATCTCCGGCTCCGGCCGGAACGCAAACCGCCGGTCTCCCGTAACCGTCTGGCCCAGGCCCGACGCACCGCGTGACAAAGCGCCAGCAGTCGCGTTACGCTTCAGGAGCAGGGGAGGCCTGCCGCCGGGCACGGATCGGCTCGTTTTCGTGGAAACCGGGGTTCTGGATGGCGCGCCGCCAGCCCCTCAGAGGAATGACGATGAGAACGCGGGCTCTACAGATGCCATGGTGGGCGGCGGCACTGATGCTGACCCTGTGTGGCGGATGCGCCACGTCGACGGGCGGCGGTGGCGGCGGCGGTGGTGGCGGCGGCGGGAACGTGGAGGGCGGCGAGGATGAGTGTGGGGGTGTCCGGCCGGCGGGCGTGGCCTTCGGCGCTGTGTGGCTTTCGCCCGAGGAGTTGGCGCGAATGCCTTTGGCCATCAACCCGTTCGCGGCCAATCCGGACGTTATCCTGCCGGAATCCGTCGATCTGACGGATTTCATGCCGCCCGCGGGAGACCAGGGCCGCCTGGCCTCCTGTACGGCCTGGGCGGTTGCGTACGCCGGGGCCACGTACACCGCCGGTCGACAGTACGGATGGGACGTGACCGACCCGGCCCACCAGGCCAGCCCGGGGTTTTTGTATGGCAAATCGCTGGAGGCCGATAGGATCGTTTGCGGCAGCGGCACGCGGATTTCGTCGGCGTTGAATCTGCTGATCGAGCAGGGATGCTCCAGTATGCAGACGGCGGGCTATTCCCCCACAAGCTGCCTGGAGAACCTGCCGGTCGCAGACGCCGGGAACTTCCGGATCGGCAGCTTCAATCGGGTGGTGCATACCAACCGCAATGCCGTCAAAGCGGAGCTGGCGGCGGGGCGGATCGTGGTTTTCGGCGCCGCGCTGTACGACGACTTCCCGTCATACACCCGTTGCGACGACGTGTACGTCGGCAGCCGGCGATATATGCAGAACGGCAGCGAGCACGCCACCCACACCATGGCCCTGGTGGGGTATGACGACGCCCTTGGGGCCTGGCGGATCATGAATAGCTGGTCGCAGCAATGGGGGCACAACGGATTCGGCTGGATGGCATACCAGACGTTCGAGGAAACGGCCTTCGCCGCTTTTTCCATCGAGCCGGCCGACGTACGACAGCCGCCTGGCAGCGGCAGCGGGCTGCCGCCAGGCGCCGATCCCACCGGTCGGATGCTGGAGGCATACCAGTTCGCCGACGCGACGGCCGGCGAGCCGCCGCCGGTGTACCTGGTGTTCGTCTGGTCCTTTGACGCGCCGGTGTTTGTCCGGTCGGTCATGCTGACCGGGCCCTCCGGACTCAGCAGCGCGCCGCAGCCGTACGACCAATGGTTCGTACACGGCACGTTCCATTACGTGCAGGCGGAGGGGTTCCAGTGGGAACCGGGCGAGTACGCGCTTCGGCTGGATACCCACCTGCTCGACGGCCGGGACCGGGCGTATCAATCCGTCGCGACAATTCACGCTCTGGACGCTCCGTCTGTTCCGGGATTGTGCATGAATTACTGTGCGTTTGCCTATGACGGCCAATGCGACGACGGGGGACCGGGCAGCGAGTTCGCCGTGTGCGACTATGGCTCCGACTGCGCGGATTGCGGTTCCAGGCCTCCCCGCGATGTCCCTGGCGCGTCTCCGCGCGGCTACGAGCCGGGGAATCCCGTATTCCGCGGCATTCCCGTCGCCACCCCTCGGTCGGCAGTCGATCTGCCGCCGGCCGCAGTGCAGCCGGGCATCCGCGGCGCCAATGGTCAGCCGCTGGCGGTCCGCTGAGCCGGCCGATGATTGCGTTTGGGCGTGGAGTCCCCCGCGTTTCCGCAATGATCAAGCAACGCACCGCCGGTTCAAGTGTGGATGTAATTCCGCATGAAAGTGGACTCCGGCCGGGCAGGGACGCAATTGACAGTGAGTGGGTCCGCATAAACAATTGCGGCAGATCAACCCAGGTTTGGTCTCCTGGCGGGTCGGCTCGTGGGGTTGGGCTGGCGTGGCGCGGTGCCGATGTTGGGTTCGGCGGATGGCCGGCCGCAATTCCCCGCGGAACGAGAGTGAATGCAAGCCTTGTCTCAGTCGGACGATAGTGAAGGCATGGAGCGATTGCGGAGAAGAATCAACGTTGCACTGTGCGCTGTGGTTCTGGGCGCCGCGGCGGCGGCGTGTGTCTATCTGATTCTGACGCGGCCAGAGCCGAGCCAGCATGTTCAGACACAGCCGGTGCGTGAAGTCGAGGTGGCGACGGTCGAGCTGTGTACGTTTGACGCGCCGGTGATCGGGCACGGCAACGTACGCGCCAGCAGTCCGCTGAAGATTGTCCCGGAGGTCAGCGGGGCCCTGGTGTACATGCACAAGGATCTTGCGGTGGGCAAGCGGATCGCCAAGGGCGAGGTTCTTTTCGAGATCGACTCTCGTTCGTACCAGGCCGAGGTAGATGCCGCACAGGCGGAGATCAAGCGGCTGGAAGCCAGCCTGGATCAGCTTCGCCAGGAGGAATCCGCCCTGCGGGAGCGTGCGGCCAACGCCCGCGAGTTGCTGGCGCTGGCGGAGCGAAACCGGGATCGGGAAGAGGGCCTGGTGGCCGAAGAGGTGTCCGCCCCGTTGGAGCGGGAGGTGGCCCAGATCAGCTACCTGAAGCAGAAGGAACTGGTGCTGCAGTACGAGAACCAGCTCGCCCAGAACCCGCACCGCATCCGCGAGATGGAGGCCCTGCTGGAAATGCAGCGCACGAAGCTGGCCGAATCTCAGCGCCGGCTGGAGAAGACAAAAATCTATTCTCCCTTTGACGCACGGGTGGAATCCGTGGCGGCGGCGGAGATGCAGGTCGTCGTGGTGGGCTTCGCGATTGCCAGTCTGACCAATCTGGAAGCCATGGAGCTGGCCATCGGGGTGGATCCGGGCGATCTGCGCTGGACGCCGGCGTGGAACTACCTGCACGACAGCGGGACGGATCAATCGGCTCCGCCTCCGCAGGCAACCATCTCGTGGACCGTTGACGACCGCGAATACCGCTGGAAAGGAACGGTGGCCCGCCTGGAACGGCTGGACGAGGTGACGCGGACGGCCCGGGTGGTCATTGAGATCACTGACGCGACGGACGAGGTGACTCTGGACAGCGGCGAGATTCGCCCGGTCCTTTCGTTGGGAATGTTCTGCCGGGTGGAGATCCCGGCGACGCCCCTCAAAGACGCCATCGTAGTGCCCCGCTCGGCGGTGCAGGATGCCGGGGACGGATCGGGCGGGAAGTTCGTGTGGATCCTGCAGCCGACGGATCCATCGTCGCCTGAAGAGGGTGTTCTGACGCGGCGAACGGTGACCGCGCTGCGCACGGTGGACAACCGCGTCCTGGTTTCCTATGCGGCGAGCGATTGCGGACTCGGTGCCGCGTCGGCCGGTCAGCCGGTGTGTGAGCTGCGGCCGGGCGAGCAGATTGTGGTGTCGCAGTTGCCGTGGGCGACGGACGGCATGCGGCTGCGGCGAGGCGGTGTGACTCATTCAGCATCACCCGTTGCCCGTTCGGCCGGACTCAGGAGCCAGCCTGCCCTGCTCGCGTCCGGCGAATGCTTTGCCGGGATGCGTTAAATGCGGCTTCTGCGCGGCCTGATCACCAGCGGCGTCAACAACCCCGTATTCGGCAACCTGCTTACGGTCTGCATGCTGGTGGGGGGGTACATCGCCGTCAGCCGGATGGTGCGAGAGACCTATCCGGAGTTCACGTTGAATCGCGTGATGGTCGACGTCATCTACCCGGGCGCGGGGCCGGAGGATGTCGAACGGGCGATCAACACCCGGATCGAGCAGGCCATTCAGGGGATCGACGGCATCAAATCATACCAGGCATTCGCCACGGAGAACCTGGGGCAGGTCTGGATCGAGCTTCTGGACGACATTGACGACCCCACCCCGGTCATGCTCGAGATCAAGGATCGGGTAGAACAGATCACGTCGTTCCCCAAGGAGGCGGAGAAGCCCGTCATCCGCGAGCAGGTTTACCGGACGCAGGTCATCAACGTCGCCGTGTACGGCGACATGTCGGAGCAGACGCTGGACCACGTCGCCCGGGAGATGCGTGACGAACTGCTGGCCAACCGCCGGATCACCATGGTGAGCCTGTGGGGGGTGCGAAACCACGAGATCATCATCGAGATTTCCGAGGAAGCGCTCCGGCAATACGGGCTGACGTTCGAGCGGGTAATGGCGGAAGTCGCCCGCAACACGGGCGATCTGCCGGCCGGCACGCTGCGCACGCGGGACGAGGAGATCACCCTGCGGACGATCGGCCAGCGGTACACCGCCCGCGACTTCGAGGACCTGGTGCTGATCGCCCGACCCGACGGAACGGTGGTCCGGCTGCACCAGGTGGCCCGCATCAGCGATGGCTTCGCGGAAAGCACGCGGCTGGGCCGGTTCAACGGAAGCCGCGCGGCCATGCTCAGCGTGTTCAAAACGGAAAAGCAGGATGTGACGGAACTGGCCCGCCTGGTCCGCGAGTACGTTACCGCCAAACAGGGGGAGTTGTCGGAATCCGTGAAGCTGGCCGTCTGGGCCGACGCCTCACAGCAGGTGAACGAACGGATCGAGATGCTGTTCTGGAACGGCGTGGAGGGGATCATCCTGATCTTCGTCGCGTTGACGCTGTTTCTGAACATGCGAATCTCGCTGTTCGTGGCGCTGGGGTTGCCCGTGGCGTTCGGCGGCGCGTTTCTGGCGCTGTATCTGATGGGCCAGACGCTGAACATGATCAGCCTGATGGGGTTGATCACCGTATCCGGCATGATCGTGGACGACGCGATTGTGGTTGCCGAACAGGTGGATGTCCGGCGGATGCGGGGGGAACCGGCCCGGCTCGCGGCCCGGGACGGGACGAGCGATGTGGCTCTGCCCGTGGTGGCTTCGGCGGCGACCACCATGATCGCGTTCGCCCCCCTGATGTACGTGTCCGGCGTGATGGGCAAGCTCATCGCGATTCTGCCGGTGGCCGTGATCGCATCGCTGGTCTCTTCGCAGGCCGAAGTGTTCGTCGCTCTGCCGGCGCATCTGGTTCATGCCGGCGACGCGCCCGATCCGCGTTCGTGGCACGGACGCATGCGGGGCGCCGTGGATCGCGCGCAGGAATGGTTCTTTCGCCACGTGTACCGTCCCGTCTTCCATACGGCCTTGGAGCACCGGGCGGTCACCACGAGTCTGTGTCTGGCGGCGATAATCATGCTGGCCGGCTTGTCGCTGGGCGGACGGATGCCCATCGTGCTCCTGCCGGAGATTGACGGCAACATGCTGCGGACGCGGGTCCGCTTTCCGGAGGGCACGCCCGCGGAGACCACGCTGGCCGCTCTCGAACAGGTGGAACAGGCGGCGGCCCGTTTGAATGACGATCCGGCCCTGCGGCACGCCGGCTCGGGAAATCTGCTGCGCAACACGTTCTCCATGCTGGGCATTCAGCAGGGCTACGTCGCCGAATACGGCAGCCATCTGGGCGAGGTCGCGATTGAGCTCATGCCGGCCGAGCAGCGCCGTTTGACCTGCGATCGGATCGTGGATCGCTGGCGACGACAGATCGGCGACATTCCGGGGGCGGTGATCACGCTCGACCAGGTCACGGAAGGGCCGCAGGAGAAGCCGCTGGAAATCCGGCTGTTCGGCGAGGATCTGGACCAACTGGATGCGGCGGCGGAGGTGCTCAAGGATCGTCTCCGGCAGTTTGACGGGGTCTACGACATCGACGACACGCTGAACCGGGGCAAACGAGAGCTGCACATCCAGTTGAAGCCGGCCGCCCGCTCGCTGGGTCTGACCCTCGAAGACCTCGCCCGCCAGGTGCGGGCCGGCTTCTTCGGCGGCGAGGCCCTGCGCATTCAGCGGGGGCGCGACGAGGTGACGGTGCGGGTCCGATACCCGGATGCGGAGCGGGCCAGCATCAATGACATCGAGCGGATGCGGATTCGCACGCCCATGCGGGACGAGGTCCCGTTCCGCGAAGTGGCCGACATCCAGGTGGTGCGCGGCTATGCCATGATCTCGCATCAGGCCGGAGTGCGTCGGACGCGCGTGCTGGCCAACGTGGATACGCAGATCACCAATGCGGAGGAGATCATTCGCACGTTGCAATCCGGCTTCCTGCCGCAACTGGAGAGGGATTTCAACATCCGAAGCTCGGCCGAGGGCCAGCACGCCCTGATGTGGGAATCGATCCACAGCCTGATGGTGGGGTTCCTGTTCGCTTTGGTCGCCATCTATGCCGTCTTGGGCGGAATGCTTCGCTCGTACGTGCAGCCGCTGATCATCATGACCACGGTTCCGATGGGGTTCATCGGCGCGGCCGTCGGTCACTGGGTCATGGGGTATCAGATCACGATGTTCTCCCTGTTCGGAGTGGTGGCCCTGGCCGGCGTGGTGGTGAACGACGCCATCGTGCTGATCGACCATATCAACAACGAATGCCGGGAGGGCCGGCCCGTACTTGAGGCGGTGCGGACCGCCGGAGAGAGGCGCTTTCGCGCCGTGATCCTGACCACCCTGACCACGATCGCCGGCCTGGCGCCGCTCATGGCCGAACGCAGCACGCAGGCCCAGACGTTGATACCGATGGCCATTTCCCTTTCCTTCGGGCTGGCGGCGGCGACGGTGCTGACGCTGGTCGTCGTGCCGACACTGTATCTGGTGATGAATGACGCCAGGCGGGTGGTTCGCTGGCTGCGCCGCGGCGGGCCGTACCCCGCGCCGGAGGCCGTGGAGCCCGTCCACGGCGTGTCCCTGGATTCGGAAACCCTGTAGAATACCGGCGGCTGTCCCGGAGCGGTCGCTGGGCACGCCCGGGATGGAGGCAATGAATTCGGTGAGGCGACTGGACATGGACCATCCCAGGGCTTTCCTTGCCGGCGCGCTCGTGCTGACGGCGCTGTGGCTCGGTGCCGGCTGCCGGCCTCCGCACGAAAGCGTTCGCTCGATGCTGCAGCGGCATTCCCTGGCTATGGAGCGGCTGCCGGAGGAGGACGTCCGTCGGCTGATGCCGCGACCGGACCCCACCGAGGCGGCGGCGCCGCCGGTGCTGATCGTGCCGGAACGGCTGACCATCTGGGAGGCGCGGCGGATCGCTTTGCTGTCGAACCCGGACATGCACGCCGCGCAGGCCCGTCTGGAAGGAGCGCTGGCCCGGATCGGCGAGGCGCGGGCCGCCTACTTTCCGAACCTTTCCGCCGTGCACAGCTCGTCCCGCAGTTTTCTGGTTCCCGAGAGTCGCAGCCCGCTCATCCGGCTGCCCACCGGAGTGTTCACCGATCTGATCTCGACCGATCAACTGTTCACCGTGCCCGGGGTCTTCGGGGTGCTCAGTCAGCAGTTGCTGGCGCCGCCGCAGACGCTCGGAGGCGCCAATTCGAACGCGTTCAGCCAGCACTCGTCGTCGCTGGTGGCCGCCTGGTCGCTGTTTGACGGCTTCGCACGAGAAGCCCGGCTGATGGCCGCGAAATACACCTATCGTGCGACCGCCATGGGCATGGCCGACGTCGAGCGCCTTCTGATTCAAGCCGTGGATACCGCGTTCCTCCAGATTCTCCAGTTTCGCGAACAATACCGCATTGCGCAGGCGGACGAGGTGTTCAGCCGCGAGCTGCTGGGGGTTGCGCAGAAACGGAAGGACAGCGGCAAGGGCACGGAAGCGGACGTGCTGAACTTTCAGGTGCGGGTCGGGGCCGCCCAGGCCGGCGTGGTGTTGGCGCAGGGAGCCCTGGACACGGCTCGGGTCGTTCTGGCCGAGCTCATGGGGTTGCCGGAGGCCCGGCTGGATCCGTCGGTCACCCTGCCGCCGCTGGTGGACGAAACCGGTCGGGCGATGACGCCTCCGGACGAGGCCGTGTGGCTCGAAATCGCCTATCAGTACCGCCCGGACCTGGCGCAGCGCACGCACCTTGTGCGGGCCGCGGAGGAGAGCGTTCGGGCCGTAATGGGGCAGTTCAGCCCGTCGGTGACCCTGAGCGGATCATACGGACTCGAGAACCAGGGGAACCTGGCCTACAGCGAGGAAGACCAGGCATCGGCCATCGGCGTAGAGGTGAACTGGCAACTGTTCACCGGTGGGTATCGCACGTCGCAACTGCGTCGCGTGCGCGAGGAGCTGCGCGAAGCCCAGGCCCGGCTGGAGCGCGCCCGGCTGAGCGTGGCCTCGGATGTTCGGCGAGCCGTGATCGTCGTTGTCAGCGCGCAGGAAGAGGTGCGGCTCCAGCGCCTGGTCATTGACGCGGCCGCGGAGAACCGACGGATCGTCAGGGCCCAATACGCGGCGGGCAAAACGTCGCTTGTGCGGGTGAACGAAGCGCAACGGGACTATGTGAAGGCCGACGGCGATCTGACCACCGCCCGCATCCGCCTTCGCCGGGCCTGGAGCGATTTGTACGCGGCTACCGCCAGCTATGCCGCAGGACTGAGCTGGGAGGAGTTCGAGGTGCCGGGCGGGGCTCCCACCACCCAGCCGATCGGCACCGTGGACACGCGGGAATGACGGAGGGCCGGAAAATCCGATTGACGGATTACGCCAGTTGCGCCGGCTGAGCCGGCAAACTTCCTGTGGAAGTGATGACGCAGGTGCTGCGCCGACTGACGCCCGTCTCTCACCCCGACCTGCTCGTGGGCACCGAAACGCTCGACGATGCGGGCGTATTCCGGCTGCGCCCGGACCTGGCCATCGTACAGACGGTGGACTTCTTCCCACCGCTGGTAGACGATCCGTTCACGTTCGGTCAGATCGCCGCCGCCAACGCACTCTCCGACGTATACGCCATGGGCGGAACCCCGCTGACCGCCCTGAATATCGTGGGCTTTCCCGACAAAACCCTGCCGCCCGAGCTGCTGAGCGAGATTCTGCGCGGCGGCAGCGAGCGGGTGGTC
Organism: Planctomycetota bacterium; assembly: GCA_052034525.1. GTDB lineage: Bacteria > Planctomycetota > Phycisphaerae > UBA1845 > UBA1845 > JAFGJQ01. Next base: position 19,076 of record JBPOIK010000035.1, on the reverse strand, counting down.
GCTGCCGGCGCCGTGCTCGTGGGCGGCCACAGCGTTCGAGACGCCGAAATCAAGTACGGATTGGCCGTCACGGGCACGGTGCATCCGGACCGGGTGATCACCAACGCAACGGCCCGACCGGGAGATCGGCTGGTTCTGACCAAGCCCCTGGGCAGCGGGATTCTGACCGGCGCGGCCAAGGCGGGCAAGTTGCCCCAGGCGGACCTGGCCGAGGCCGTCGAGACGATGGTGGCGCTGAACGAGCCGGGCGGCCGGGCCATGACGGAAGTGGGCGTCTCCGCCGCCACGGACGTGACCGGCTTTGGCCTGGTGGGCCACGCCTTCGAGATGGCCGAGGCGAGCAGGGTGACGCTGGTGATCGACGCGCCGGCCGTTCCGCTTCTGGAGCGTACCCTGGAGTTCGCCGCGGCGGGAATGGTCACCCGGATGCACCGCGGAACCCTGGAGCATCTGGGGGATCGACTGGACACGGGCGGACACAGCCAGACGCTGGTGAGCGTTCTGTGCGATGCGCAGACGTCCGGCGGCCTGCTGATCGCCGTTCCCGACGCGCGAGTGAAGGCCCTTTCGGCGGCGTTGGAGCGGCACGGCGCGCTGCGCTGGACGACGATCGGAGAAGTCCAGCCGCGCGGATCGGTGGCCATTCGGCTGCGATAGCGGGTCCATATGCCTGGCTCGCCTGCGCACGCCGCGGCCGCAACGGAGAGCCGCATCGGGGGTCTGAGGGACCGCGTGTGCGGGGAGTGCCGTCCCGCGGCCCTCCGACGGATCGGGATCGCTGCCGCGCGTGCCAGACCTCACGAGTCGGGAGGTTTCACGATATCGGACTCTGGCCGACCGGCCCTCCGTGCAAACCAAAGCTTTCGTGGTTCCCTTCCGATAACCACAGGGACACAACGGCAATCCCCGCGGCGGGCCGCTGCGCGGCTCGGGCGGGCGGTGGAGTCTGATGTCCATGGCGATGACCCAGAAGGACATTCGCGACTACTACGAAGGCTGCTGGAAACAGAAGGCCGAACAGGCAACCTGTCGCGAGCAACTGGAATACAGCAGCCCGATCGAAGACGCGGTCATCTACCCGGCCTATGAGCGGCTGATCGAGGACCTGGCCCTGCGGGTGCGGGGTGGGCGGGTGTTGGACGTCGGCTGCGGCTCCGGCCGCTGGGTGCGCTTTTTCCTGGATCGGTATCGGCCGGCCTTCCTGATGGGAATCGACTGCGTCCGGGCGTCGGTGGACATGCTCACGCGCTGGTGCGCGGACGGCGACGTGCCCATCGAGTTCCGGCAGGCAGACATCACGGCCCCCTCGTTGGAGCTGGGCGAACCGTTTGATCTGATCAACGTCGCCAACGTCCTGTTCCACATTCCCGAGCCGGACCTGTTCCAGCAGGCGTTGCACAACCTGGCGCGGCTGGTGAGCCCTTCCGGGCGGATCGTCACCACGGAGTACCTGCCTCGGGCGACGATGCGCACCGACTGGATGCTGGTGCGCAGCCGTTACGAGTTTGAGACGGCCGCGGCGCAGGCGGGCCTGCGGATCGTGGAGGTCCGACCTTCCGCGTTTTTCTCCAACGACCCGATGGGGATCGACGGCCCGGACCCGTTCGTGCGCGGACATTTCCACCGCGTCCGGGCGGGCATGACGCAGATTCTGGAAGCCCGGCTGGACGACACGACGCGGCAGTTCTTCACGACCTTCCTGTCCGACGTGGAGCGCGCGTGCCTGGCTTTCTGCAGCGAGCACGTCTCCCCCGCCGACGCCCCTTCTTAGAAGCTTGTCGTTCTCGCCTCGGTCCGGGCGTAACGGAATTATGTGACACCTCGCGGCACTGCTTGGGGGCCGTGGCCCGCGTATCTGCCGTCACGCCCCGCACAGGGATTGGAAAGCGAGAGATATGCTCCGGCCCGCGTCATAGTGCGTCACCGTGCTGTCCGCTGTTTGTCAGAACCGCGCCTCTTCGGACAAAACCCGAATGCGTGTGTCATCACCGATCACTCGATGATGTGGACGATTCACCGCATGTCGCGTTGCGCGGGTTCCGGCGGTGTTCGACGGAGCGGTATCGCGGCGGAGCCGTCGGGAGACGTGCGGTCGTCAGTCCGCGGAGAGCGAATCAGGGCCTTTGCCGACCCGTTTCTCGTACCGGCCGTCACCCGATCGAACATACTTGGTGAAGCCCAGTTCGCCCAGTTTCCGGTCGTCCGCCAGCGCGCGGGTCGCCGCCCGGGACGGCGAGTCACCCAGCACGCGGGGGGCCGTGATCACCCGGCGCACCGGCTCGCCCGTCTCCGGATGCCGGGTCAGCGGCGGATCGGACATGCCCTGGGAGACCTCGAAACGCTCGCCACCCGAGCCGTCGGGAAGGATGATCTCGTAGACATAGAAAGGCACGGCATCACTCCTGCGATGAGCGCCGTCGGGCAGCGGCTCACTCCGCCGGCGCCGGGGGCGCCGTTTCATTATAGGCCAGGCGGGGGCCGTCCGGGGTGGTGATCAGTTGGACGGCGCACTGCCCGCTGAGAACCTGCGTCAAGAGCGGGCCGAACGCTTTCTTGCGCCACCCAGACATCAGGGGCGGCAAGGAGGCCGGCTCTTCGGCCCGCACATGCGAGACGACCAGCGCGCGGATGTCCTGCTTGTTGGTCACCAGCCCGTAGGCCAGATGGTGCTCCAGGCAGTAGTCGCGGATGATGGCTGTAATGAGCGAAATCGCCATGGACTCTCGCGGCATTTCCTCGACCGGGGGGTTGGACTTGGGGCACTCTTCGATGGGTCGGGTCCGGGCACGCTGGACGGCCGCGCAAAGCTGTCGTAACGCCCTGTCATTCAGGGAAATGCCACGCAAGGTGCGGATCTCCTGCGGTTGCGTCCAGCCGCGACGAGCGATCTCCACCAGCAGGTGGTCGCGCAGCACCACGCGAACGGGCCGGTTGAGTTGGGCCGCCAGCGCCTCCCGCTCGATTGCCAGTTCCCGGGCCGTCGCCAGGGCCCGGGGATCCAGGGTTCCCGTCCCTTTAATGCGTTTGAGGGCGCTGCGAGCCTCCGGCTGCTGGGCCGCGACCTGTTCGAGTCGTCGGAACTCCTCATTTGCCCAGGACTTGCGCGCATGGCGGGCCAGTTTCCGTTCCAGGAGCTTGTGAACGGCGGGCAGGTACGCCACGTCCTCCATGGCATACGCCAACTGCGTGTCCGACAGAGGGCGTCGCTGCCAGTCACTGAGGGTCTGGGTTTTTCGCAATCGCACGCCCAGGGTCGCCCGCACCAGTCGCATGAGGCTCAGCGGATAGTCATAGCCCACAAGGCCCGCGGCCACCTGTACGTCGAACACGCGTGCGGGCGGCTGGTGGATCGCCTGCTGACAGAGGGACAGGTCTTCCGTCCCGGCGTGAACGATCACGCCCACCTGCGGGTCGGCGACCAGGTTCCAGACGGGGGTTACGTCCAGTCCGTCGGTGATGGGGTCTATGAGAAAGACGCGATCCGCCGTTGCGGCCTGCAGCAGGCAGACGACCGGCAGGAATCGGTCTTCCTTGATGAACTCGGTGTCAAACGCAAATCGGCCCGCCTCACGCAACGTGGCGCAGACGTGTTCGAGGTGTTGCGCCTCGGTAACCACTTCCACGTTCTGAGGATCGATTCGATGCCAGGCTTTTCCCACTGGGTGCTTCCGAATCTGCCCGCCAGCCGCTTCTATCAGTGCTGCTTGAACGAGCGGGCCACCGTGTCACAAACCGTCAAATCCGGGGGCTCCAAAGCCCCGTCCCGATGATACTCCAGGATATACGCCTCGGTATGGGCCGGATTCGCCCCGACCTCCGCCACCACAAACACATCTCCGGTTTCCGCCAGGACCGCTCGAATCCCTTGGAATGGGCCCAAGGCGGCCTGCTCATACTCGATCTGGCGGAGCAGGAGAATCGTGTCGGCGCGGCCAAGATGGTCAGCAAAGTACCACCAGATCGCATCGCGGCATATTTCCTGGACCGACCTGGTTCCCCGAGCGCGGACACGTCGGATGCACAGCACGGAGGATCTGAGATCCCCGGCCCGTTCGCGGAAACAGACGTGTTCGGTCCCTGCCGCGGACGCGGGGGTGGTCACTCGCACCCAGCCGGCCGGCGGCGCGAAAGACACGTTCCAGCCCTCCGGGTGGACCCGAGGACCGGCAGCCCCGGATCGCCGGGCTCGGACGAACAGTTCCGCGCCACCCGCTGTCAGGCAGATCATGACCAGCGCGAAGAGGATCGCCCGACGTGGGCGTCCTGGCGTCTCCCGCACGTGAACCTGGTACATCGAGAGGCCATGCTACCGTGACCCCTCCCACTTCAGCAACGGTTGACGGCTGGTGTCGCGGCATTTAGATTCATTTGTTGCCCCTTGGGCACGGGGTGTATGGTGCTGTGGTTCCGGTCGCGTGGTGGCCGGGGAATCGGCGACCTCATGGACGATTTCAAGCGATTCTTCCTGCGGGGCTTGGCGGCGCTGCTGCCCACCGTGCTGACGATCGCTGTGCTGTTCTGGGCGTACGAGTTCGTCGACAAGCATATCGGCCAGCACGTCAACCGCGGGATCATCCTGGCGCTGAGCCACCTGGGGCCCCCCACGATCGTGAACGAGGATACGGACCCGCTGCGGTACGGCACGCCGGTCTCGGAGTGGCTGCCGGACGGCCGGCAGATGACGCGAGAATATAACCTCATACATCATATAGCGTTACGGAGCCAGGACGAGAAGGTGGTCCGGGAGGCGTCGCGCCGCCGGGACCAGGCCCTCTGGGAGGTCGCTTTTGCCAAATACAAATTACATGTGATCGGTTTCGTGATTGCGATCATTCTCGTATACTTCGTCGGGTATTTCCTGGCGAGTTTCGTCGGCAGGACGATGTGGAGAATGGTCGAAGGGTTGATTTACCGGCTCCCGCTGGTCCGGACGATCTACCCGAACATCAAACAGGTAACGGATTTCCTGTTTGCCGAGCGCCAGTTCGAGTTTTCGGGCGTGGTGGCGGTGCAGTATCCCCGGCAGGGCATCTGGTCTCTGGGGCTGCTGACGGGATCGCCCATGAAGCACATCCAGGACCGAGAGAGCCGGGAGCTGTTAACGGTATTTATCCCCAGTTCGCCCACCCCGGTCACCGGTTATACGATCACGGTGGCGAAGGAGGATGTGATTCTGCTGGACGTGTCCATCGACGACGCGATCCGGTTCACGATCAGCGGGGGGGTGATCAAGCCGGGGACGGCCATATCGGGCGCAGCGCTTCCGGCCGGTCTGCCGGTTGCGGGGGGCGGGGAGTGAACGGGCGGTCTCGCGGGGGCGGGGGCTGGGCACACGTGGGCAGCGGGTGTCGGCATCGAACCCCGGGCCAGCAAAGGAGGACCTTCCTTGCTTATCTCCATCAGCGGACGACATGTGGAGGTGACGCCGGACGTTCGGGAGTATGCAGAGAAGAAAATGGCCAAGATGCCCCGGTATTACAACCGGATTCAGGCCATCGAGGTCATCCTGGGCCACGAATCGGACAGTTTTTCGGTGGAGGTCGTCATCAGTGCGGACGGCGCTCCGATCGTGGCGCGGGAGGTCGGGCCGGACACGTTCGCGCTGATTGATCTGGTTTCGGACAAGCTGGAACGGCAGTTGACCAGACACAAGGAGCGGTTCCGCAACCGCAAGCATATGAACCCTCGGTCGGGCAGGGAGACGTCATGAACGAGTGCTCCGGATCGCCGAACGGGCCCGGTCGAACGGAGCGTTGCAGGCAGGCACAGACCTGAGTTGGATGACCTCTATGAAACTGCGTGATTTCTTCTGCACGGAAGCCATCATCCCTGAGCTGCAGTCCCGCGACCGGAACGGCGTGATCCGGGAGATGGTCCAGGCGCTGGCCGAACAGGGGGCGATCACCGCGGAGCACGCGGAAGCGATCAGTCGCGCCCTGATCCAGCGTGAGAACCAGGGCAGCACCGGGTTCGGCAAGGGTGTGGCGGTTCCCCATGTCAAGCATCAGCACGTGCCCCGGATGATCGCCTCCATCGGCCGGTCCGGGCACGGCGTGGATTTCTCGGCCCTGGACCGGGCCCCGGTTTACACGGTGGTGATGCTGCTGAGCCCGCAGAACGACCCGGACGCTCACCTGGCGGCGATGGGCCGCATCTTCAGCCATCTGCAGGACGACAAGTTCCGCCGCTTTCTCCGCCAGGCGGACACGCGGGAAAAGATTGAAGAGTTGATCATCGAGGCCGACGCCGATGAGGCTGCGTCGGAGTAGCCTGGCGGGTCGGTCGCGGATTATGAGTCAGACGTTCCCTTAAGGTCTATCCGGGTGTGCGAAGCTCCACAAGTTGCGATTCGCGAGGTGGTCGTCACCAACATGCACGGACTGCATCTGCGTCCCGTCATGAAGTTTGTGGATATCGCCAACCAGTACACCGCGGAAATCCGGGTCGACAAAGGTGAGGGCTCCGAACCGGTCGACGGCAAGAGTCCGATGGCCATGATGGTGCTTGAGGCCCCCAAGGGCACGCGGCTGCGCATCCGGGCCAGCGGAGTGGACGCCCAGCAGACGGTGGAGGCCCTGATCCGGCTCGTGGAGAGCAAGTTCGACGAGGAGTAACCTCCGGCCACTTCGGCCCTGGCGACTGCCGAGCCGGCGAAAGACCACTGCCTCCGGTCCGCCCCGGCCCGGTTGTTCAGTCGGTCATCACCCCAGGCACAAACGTTTTGCGAAGCGTGGGTCATGGAAATCATCCAGGGAATCTCGGTCGCATCCGGCATCGCCATCGCACCGGCGGTGGTGCTGGATGCGGAGGAATACCGGATTCCCTACCGTCACGTTCCGCCCGACCAGGTGGACGCGGAGCTGAACCTGCTTTCGCGGGCCCTGGAATCCTCCATTGTGGAGCTCAACGAGCAGAAAAACGCGCTGGCCGCTCAACTGGGACAGGACGCGGCGGACGTGTTCAACTGGCACATCGGCGTGCTGCAAGACGCATCCGTGCGCCGGTCCATCGAGCAACTGGTGCGCTCCCGGCAGCACGGCGCCGCCTACGCAGCCAGTTATGTCATGCGCAGCCACCAGCGGCGGTTCATGCAGATGAGCGATCCACTGCTGGCGGAGCGCATCCGCGACGTACGCGACATTGAGCGACGCCTCGTTCGGCACATTCTCGGCGAATCACGCGAGGATCTGGCGCACCTCAGCCGGGAGGTGGTCCTAGTTGCCCACGATCTCTCCGCCTCCCAGACGGCCCAGATCAGCGGCACGCGGGCGGTCGGCGTGGTGCTGGATGTGGGCGGGTCCACCTCACATACGGCCATTCTGCTGCGGTCGATGGGGCGACCGTCGGTCATCGGCGTGAAAGACGTCTCGACGCGGGTCAGCGGGGGCGACCTGGTGATCGTCGACGGGTCGCACCAGATTGTGATCATCAATCCGGATGAGGCCACGCTGGCTCATTATCGGACGGAACAGCAGGCGTACGGCCGGCTGCTGGTGGAGTTGCAGAGCCTGCGGGATCTCGAACCGATCACCCGGGACGCGGTCCGCATCCGACTGAACGCGAACATCGAGTTTCCGGGCGAGGCCCGGACGGCGCAGGAGTTCGGCGCCGACGGGGTCGGACTGTATCGAACGGAGTTTCTCTTCCTGCGGGGCGAGGGCGAACCGACGGAAGAGGAGCAGTGCCGGGCCTATACGGCGGCCCTGGAGGGGATGGACGGGCGTCCGGTGACGATCCGGACGTTTGATCTGGGTGCGGACAAATACACCCAGGAAAAGCATTACGAGCAGGAGCGCAACCCCATGCTGGGACTGCGCTCGATCCGCTACAGCCTTCAGAACCTGGACATGTTCAAAACTCAGCTGCGGGCGATTCTGCGGGCGTCCGTGCACGGCACGGTTCGGCTGATGTTTCCGCTGATCATCAGCCTCATGGAGTATCGACAGGCCAAGATGACCCTCCACGACGCCATGGAGGACCTGGACGACGAGGGGGTGCCTTACGACCGGAACATTCCGGTGGGGATCATGATGGAGACACCGGCGGCGGCCCTGCTGTGCAAGGAACTGGCCCGCGAGGTCGGTTTTATGAGCGTGGGCACCAACGACATGATCCAGTACATGCTGGCGGTGGATCGTGGGAACGAGAGGGTCTCCCGGTTCTTCACGCCCAGTCATCCGGCCGTCCTGCGAGTCCTGCGGGACGTCATCCGCACTTGTCAACGACAGGGGGTAGACTGTAGTCTATGTGGCGAGATGGCGGGGGAGCCCCTGTATACGCTCCTGCTGCTGGGGATGGGGTTGCGTGACTTCTCGATGGCCCCGCGGAACATTCCGGAGATCAAGAAGCTTCTGCGGCTGGTCACGATCCCGCAGGCGGAACGGGTGGCTCGCAAGGCCCTTACGTTCGAGACGGAGCGGCAGGTGACGAACTACCTGCGCGACGCAACCAAGAAAGTGCTGCCCGGGACCCCGAGCTACTGACAGGGCTCGGCGGCCCCGGGTGAAAACGCGGATCGAAAACCGTAGCGGATCGGTTGGTGCCGGTCCGGCAGGTGTCATACGGAGCGAGAATTCTCAGGCTCATTGGCCCGGAACGGAGTGCCTCAGACCAGCATCTCGCGGCGTTACGCCGTGGATTTCATCGTGGATGGCGACATCAAGTACCTGTCGCACCAGGACATGCTTCGCATGTTTACCCGGGCGTTGGTCCGGGCGCAGCTTCCGGTGCGATTCACACAGGGCTTCAATCCCCATCCACGGCTGTCCCTGCCGCTGCCGCGGCCCGTCGGCGTTGCGTCGGACGCCGAGTGCCTCGTGCTGGAGCTGACTGACGGCCTGCCCGAGGGCGAGATCGTAAGCCGCCTTCAGCAGCAGATGCCCGCGGGAATCCGAATCCGCGGGGCACGACGGCTCCAGTCCGGGCAACGACACCTGCCGACCCGGGTGCAGTACCAGGTCCGGATCGAGAGATCGGACGTCCCCGGTCTGAGCCGGAACGTTCGGGACCTGCTGGCAACCGAATCCGTTGTGATCAACAGAAGAACCGGAGAATCATCTCCGCCCCGGCGTGTTGACATCCGGCCGTTTATCGATCGGATCGACATTGCGGATGAGAGCCTGGTCATGGTGCTGCGCGTGACCCCGGGCGGTTCCGTCCGACCAGCCGAGGTTCTTTCGGCGCTGGGTATGAAAGACGAGGCGATCCTGAATCGGGTTCGCCGAATAGAGGTCCAATGGCAGTAGAATCATCGGCGGAGCAGACTCCGCAGGAAACCAAGACCAGAGCGAGCACACCCCGCCGCCGCAAAAAGATAAAGGCCGGCGGCGGCAAACCGGCTGAAACGTCTACCGCCCCGCCGGGGGCGGACGCCGTGGACGCGGAGCAGGCCGAGGCGATCCGCCCGGGCAGCGGCACCGCCGTGCCCGCGAAAGCCAAGCGAACCGCCCGGCGCAGTAAAAAGGTCAAAAAAAGTCCACCACCCGAGGAGTCGGCAGGCCATCCCGAGGCGCCCGCCGCCCCAGCCCAGAAGCCGTCGGCGGAGCCCGCCTCCCCGGAAGTGAAGGCAAAACCGGCGACTGCCGCCCCGCGCAAGGCGAAACGAGGCGGTCGGCGCCAGAAGAAGGTCGTCAGCGCGGAGGTCGTAAAAGAGGCTGATCACACCGAAACGCCCGTCGAGCCGCCGGCCCCGTCTGCCGATGCCGTCGCGATGCCGGAGGCGCCCGAACCGGTGGTCAGCGTCTCGGTGGAGCCGGCCCAGACGCCCGCCCGTCCGACCGCGGCCGTCAAGGCGGCGGAACCAGCCGACTCGAGCGCGTTCGGCGCGGGGATTCTGGATCCGGTGCCGGCGGACGAGCCATCCGCCTCGCGGGGGTCGGAGCCAACTGTTGCACGGGCGGAGACTCCCTCTCAGAAACGGCGTCGCCGGCGGCAGCGTGCGCTGGCGGCGCGAGCCGCGGCGATGGCGAATCAGGAGGCCCCGCCGGCCGGTACCCGACCGCCGGAGCGGGCGCAGGACGCCGCTTCCGCGCCGAGTGCGGCGCCGGTGAAGCCGCCGCTCGCGGAAGGGGCCTCCAGCGGGTCTGCGGCGGTGCAAGCTGCACCGGTCGCTCCGAGTCCGTCCGGAAACGGCGCGGAGCGGTCTCGATCTCGTCGGCGGCGCAAGAAACGGCGCCCGGACGGTCCGGCCCACGTGGAGACGGAGGCAGCGACACAGACCGCGGCCGTGGAGGAGGAGGTGCCGCCCGCCGCAGACGACGAGCCCGCCGCGATTCCAGCGGAAATCCGTATCTGGAAGGAGCATACAGGCAAATCCGCCGGCAAGGCGCGGGGGCGGGAAATGGTGATCAACGTCACCGGCGACGATGAATGCCGCGTGGCGATTCTGAACGAAGGGCGCCTGGAAGAGCTTTTCATCGAGCGGCAGAGCGCGCAATCGCACGTAGGCAACATCTACAAGGGGCGTATCACCAACGTCGAGCCGAGCATCCAGGCGGCGTTTGTGGACTTCGGATTCCCGAAAAACGGCTTCCTGCACGTTTCGGACGTGCAGCCGCAGTATTTTCCCAACCGCGGGGGACAGTCCGAGGCGGTCGGCAAGAAAGTGCCGCGGCGCGATCGGCCACCCATTCAGCGATGTTTCCGGCGCGGCCAGGAGGTGATCGTACAGATCACCAAGGAGGGCGTGGGCACGAAAGGGCCCACGCTGACCACGTATCTGTCCATCCCGGGACGGTTTCTGGTCATGATGCCCGGAATGGACAAGGTGGGCATGTCCCGCAAGATCGAGGACGAGGAGGCCCGCCGCAAGATGCGTGAGGTGATGAGCCAGTTGACGTTTCCGGACCACATCGGGTTCATCCTGAGGACGGCCGGCCTGGACCAGTCGAAGCGGGAACTGCAGCGCGACCTGAACTACCTGATGCGGTTGTGGAGGACGGTGAGCGACCGGATCCAGAAGCTGCCGTCGCCGGCCGAGCTGTATCAGGACTCGGACCTGGTGACGCGGACGCTGCGCGACGTGTACACCAGCGACTTCACGCGGATCGTGGTGGACCACGCGGAGACCGGTCGCAAATCGCTGGAGTTTCTGCAGATCGCCGCGCCGCGGACCACCAGCAACGTGGAGCTGTACACCGACACCAAGCCCATCTTCCATGTGTTCGGGATCGAGGAGCAGATCGATCTGATCCATTCGCGACACGTTCCGCTTCCCTCGGGAGGCACCCTGGTGATCGACAGCACGGAAGCCATGGTGGCCATCGACGTCAACAGCGGGCGGTTCCGGCAACTGGATGACGCGGAAGAGACGGCCTACAAGATCAACATGGAAGCCGCGGAGGAGATCGCCCGGCAGTTGCGGCTGCGCGATCTGGGCGGCCTGATCGTGTGCGACTTCATCGACATGCGGTTCGACCGGCACAAGCGGGCCGTGGAGAAAGTGCTGCGCGACGCGCTGAAAAAGCACAAAGAGCGCGCCCGCATCCTGCGGATGAGCCAGTTCGGCCTCATCGAGATGACCCGCCAGCGGCAGAGGCCGTCCATCCGGCGCGGCATCTACGCCGACTGTCCGCAGTGCCGGGGCACGGGGCAGATCAAGACGGCCGAATCCATGTCGCTGGAAGTCATGCGTCTGCTGCAACTGGCCGCGCACAATCGCGAGGTGTTCAAGATTACGCTGACCGCCTCCGCCCAGACAGCGCTGATGGTGCTCAACGAGCGCCGCAACGCTCTGTATCAGTTGCAGCAGGCGTCCGGCAAGACGATCATCGTGCAGGCCGACCCGAGCTTCGCGCCCGACCAGATCCAGTGCCAATGCGAGGACAATCGCGGGCGCCCGGTGAACTTGCCCACGTAGGGCCCCGGCTCCGCCGTTTTCCGGACGCCCCCGGGTGAAAGTCTGTCCGTTGCGCGGCCGGCCGCCGAGATGGCTCAAGTCCCCGCGCGGATCATGCGTCGCAGCTTGCGAAGGTTCACGATATCCCAGTCGGTGCCGCGGCCGTCGAAACCCTTGGGCGTCTCCAGAATCTTCGGCACGTTCGCCCAGCGGGGGTCGTTCATCAGGCGTACGAACCCCGCGCGGCCGATGCGCCCTTTTCCGATGTGGGCGTGACGATCCACCCGGCTGCCGCATTCCCGCTGCGAGTCGTTGATGTGAATGCACTCGATGCGCGAGCTCCGCAGATGCGCCTCTGCGTCCGCCAGCAGGGACGCGTAACCCCCGGCGCGCGACAGGTCGTACCCCGCGGCAAACACGTGACACGTGTCCAGGCAGACGCCCAGACGACAGGGATCCCGGACTCCCTCGACTATGCGCGAAAGCTGATCGAAAGCGTGCCCGATGGAAGAGCCCTGTCCGGCCGTGGTCTCCAGAAGAATGCGCGTTCGGACGCCGCGCGTGGCCGCATGAACCGTGTCAAGCCGTTGAATGATGCGACGAATGCCGGCATCGATCCCGTCCCCCATATGCGAACCCGGATGCAGAACCAGGTCGGCGATTCCCAATGCCTCGCAGCGAGTCAGTTCATCGATGAGCGCCCGTACACTTCGCCGGGCGGTGGCCGCGTCGGACGCGGCCAGGTTGATCAGATACGCGGCGTGTGCGATCACCGGACGAACATTCGAGCGTTGCGCGGCGTGTCGAAACCGCCCGACGTCGTCTTCGGTCAGCGGCTTGCCACTCCACTGACGCTGGTTCTTCACGAAAATCTGCATGCATGTGCAGCCCACGGCCTCGGCCGCATCGAAGGCCCGATGCAAGCCGCCCGCGACAGACATGTGGGCCCCCAGCAACGGCCCGGCGACGGGTGTCGTTGCCGATTCGCCAACCGTTCGACTCATGTCCGTATCCGGCCCCGATCGGGCGGTGTCGCGGCGGGCAGGGGCCCGTGGCTCGATTCGGGAATCCGGCGCTCGCGGCCGTCCCGTGACTGCCTCCGGCCTGCGGTGGTGATTCATTCGCCGATGATCTTGACGAGCACCCGTTTGCGCCGACGGCCATCGAACTCGCCATAGAAGATCTGCTCCCACGGGCCGAAGTCCAGGCGGCCGCCGGTCACCGCCACTACGACTTCGCGACCCATGACCTGCCGCTTGAGGTGGGCGTCCGCGTTGTCCTCGCCCGTGTCGTTGTGACGGTACTGTTCGATCGGGGCGTGCGGGGCCAGGTGCTCCAGCCACTTTTCGTAGTCGTGGTGCAGCCCGCTCTCGTCGTCATTGATGAACACGCTGGCCGTGATGTGCATGGCGTTGACCAGGCACAGCCCCTCCCGCACGCCGCTGGCCCGCAGAGCGTCCTGCACGTGCGGCGTGATGTTGAGAAACCCTCGCCGCTGAGGCACGGTGAACTCCAACTCCTGCCGGAAGGATTTCATTTCGATTCTTCCACCTTGGGCCGCGCCCAATCGAGATTCCGCACCCGCGGCGAAGACGAACGCGGCGCGGTCAGAGCCCTGCCAGCAGCGACGACAGTTGCAGGCCCAGGGCATTGCTGATACGCGCCAGGGCCCACACCGAGGCCGCATTTTTTCCCAGCTCCACCTGGGAAAGCTGCGAGGTGGTCAGATCCGTGCGATCGGACAACTGCCGCAGCGTCAGATTCTGGCCGAGACGCTCCTCGCGGATCCGCTTGCCGATCAGCCTGTTCAACTCCGTCTCGCTCTTGTAGATCAGCCCCAGCCGCTGGCAGGCCCGATCAATCGCCGCGACCAGTTCGTCCTGCTTGAACGGCTTGGGGATATAGTCGCAGGTGCCGAACCGCATGGTTTGGGTGGCGGTCTCCAGATCGGGATATGCCGTCATCACGATGATGCTCATGCGCTCATCCAGCTCGCGCAGACGCTCTACCATCTGCACCCCGTGGATGTCCGGCATCCGCAGGTCGACCAGGGCGATCTGAAAAGACTCATTCCGGGCCGCTTCCAGGGCCTTTTCCCCTTCGGTGAACGTCCGTGGGCGATACCCGTGGTCCGCCAGAAGCAGGCCCAGGGTTTTGCATACCGATGCGTCATCGTCGATGACCAGAACCTTGATATGGTGCCGAACGGCCATTTGGTATCCTCCGCCTCGTGCCCTCAGTCCATTTCTATCCGTGCGACAGAGAGGTTTGTCCCCGTGCCCAGGCTCATGTCATCCCCCCTTTGGCGAACGGTACGGAACTACCGCGGACCGTCCGGTCGAGAACCGGTGGGATAACGGCACTCTTACATTGTTGCGGCAGCATTGAATTCCCACTTGGGCATGCGCATACCGAACTGCCGCAGAATCCACGTACACTCGAAAGATTTCCGTGAGTCTCGATCAACTCGCCACCATCATTCGTGGCCAAGTCACCCAGATACCGGCCTGTGCCTCCGTGTCCGTGGCAGACTCACGATAGCGCTGCATGAGCGGATCGAGATACACCTGCAAACCCGACAAGCGGTTACGCAAAAAACGTTCTGCCCAGCCTGGAACGGCGCGATCCATCGTCGCAAAGCACAAGCTGATGTGGAGACGCACGCCTTCGTACTTCCGCGTGAAGTATATATCAAGCCACACCGTAATGCAAGTACCAGTTTATGAAACGACGATGGATTTTTTTGAGTCGTAGTCCGCCTGGGAGCCTTCCTGACGTTGACATGTTTCGGGCGAGGGGCACTGTCATGCTTCATCCGTTTCAGAGGGGCGTAATGACGTGTGAGCGATATGGCTCACCGGGAGGGGCAGCCTCGGCCACGTGAAACCCCTGATCGGCCTGAAAGTCCTGCTTTGTGCGTCTCAGAGCTGGAGTTTTCGCTGTGCCGCTTGATCTCGTGGTACCCGGGCGAGCCCCGGGGGCGCGGTGGTCTCCTCCGGCAAGGCTCTCCTGCGGCAATCCGCGTTTGACGCAGCCGCAACGGTGAAAAGCGTTTGGCAGCGGCGGCACCGCGCCCGGCTCATGGGGTGTATCAAGCCTTTGTCGAATCGTGACTGAGTTGCTCCTCAGGCGCGCTTTCGCTTAGCTGGTGGTGGCGGCGGCGACTTCTTCACGACCTTCAGTGGCGCGGCAACAGGCTTGCCCGGCGCGGCGGCCTTGGGTGCCGGCGGGTCCGTAGTGGGCGAAGCCTGCTGCGACGGCGCGGAGGCCGCCCGTGCGTCCCTGCGCTCCGCGCGGGCTCGCTCTCGCGCGATGATGCCGGTTTCGATTTCCCGGATCAGATCGGGGTTATCCCGCAGAAAAGCCCGGGCCGCCTCGCGTCCCTGGCCCAAGCGGACCTGCCCAAAACTGAACCACGCGCCGCTCTTGTCGACGATGTTGTGCGCAATGGCCAGATCGAGCAAGTCGCCCTCACGGCTGATGCCGGAGCTGAACAGGATGTCAAACTCCGCCTCACGGAACGGAGCGGCCATCTTGTTTTTGACAACCTTGGCCTTCACGCGATTGCCGATGGCCTCTTCGCCATCTTTCAGCGTGGATATCCGTCGGATATCAAGCCGGACAGAGCTGTAGAACTTCAGCGCGCGTCCTCCGGGCGTGGTCTCCGGGTTCCCGAACATGACGCCGATCTTCATGCGGATCTGATTGATGAAGATGACCAGCGTGCGGGTTTTGCTGATGGCCGCCGTGAGTTTGCGCAGGGCCTGGCTCATGAGCCGGGCCTGGACGGCCACGTGGGTATCGCCCATTTCGCCTTCGATCTCCGCGCGGGGGATGAGGGCGGCGACGGAGTCCACGACAATCACATCGACGGCTCCGCTGCGCACGAGCATCTCGGTGATCTCAAGCGCTTCTTCGCCGGAGTCCGGCTGTGAAACCAGGAGTTTCTCCAGATTGACGCCGCACTTGCGCGCCCACCCGGGATCCAGTGCGTGCTCGGCATCCACCACGGCGGCGATTCCGCCGGCTTTCTGCGCGGCGGCGGCCACGTGGAGGGCCAGGGTCGTTTTGCCGGATGCCTCCGGCCCGAAGAGCTCCACGATGCGGCCGCGCGGAAGGCCGCGGCCGCCCAACGCCAGATCCAAAGACAACGCGCCGGTGGATATGCCGTCGATTTCCGACCGCATTTTGTCCATGCGCATGATGGAGCCCTGGCCGTAGGTCTTTTCGATCTGCTGCACTGTCCGCTCGAGGGACTTGTCCTTTTCGACAGGCGACTCTTTTGCCATGGGTGTTTTGCACCTCGTGTTGAATGACACCAACTCGCGCCGTCCGTCCGCGCCGGCGGTCGACGACGATCGTCTCTACGCATCCCCAGCCGCGCTACCGGCGCGCCGTCTCTACGACGCATCAGCCAACGCACACTCCGCCACGGTGCGGTATCGCGCCCCGCTCGGGTGGAGTTCCGAAGCCACCACGCGAATGCCCGACACTCTCTGCCCGAGGGCGGGAATCGACACGGCGCTCACGTCTGCTCGAAGCGCGCCTCCGGTCCGATCATCACGGACGCGCCCCAGCGTCAGGTGCGGGGAGAACGGCCGGTCCTCCTTGCGGAAGCCGGCGCCTTCCAGTTCGTCCGCGACGGCTGCCTGCAATGACTGGAGTTGGCCCGTCGGCTCCTGTATTCCGACCCAGACAACCCGCACGCCGCCCCGCGGCGGAAAACACCCGCCGCCGCTGAGGGCCAACTCGAACGAACACCGCCCGCTGGCCGCTCGCTGCACGGCCTGACACACCGCGGGTACCCGTCCGTCCGCAACCTCGCCCAGGAACACCAGCGTCAGGTGCATCTGGTCCCGCGTGACCCAACGAACCCCGCGATCATACGCGGCCAGCGAGGCCTGAGCCTTGCCCAGGGCATCTTTGATCGGACCGTCCAGCTCAATGGCCACGAACAACCGCATACCGCCCCCGTGGTCCTTTCCGACTACCTAACTAACACCAAACTTACACGCGCCGGGACCGGCTGTCAAGCGGATTTTTCGAAGGGCCTCCAGAAGCCGACCGCACAGATGCAGCAGCCACGGCCGTCACGGGGCCCAAGTCACCCGTAAAGGCTGATCCGGACGGACGACCACCTCGGGTTCAAAAAGAATCCGTGTGCGGCCGTCCGCCAACGCCTGCGAGCTGACGTTTACGGATTCAGAGCCGATCTGCACCCGGAGTTTGGCGGAGGCGAGGGTTTCGGGGGTGCGCAGCACGAGCGATGCGAGCCGCAGTCGCCCCCATCGCGCGTCAATCCGGTTGTGCTGGCCGGCAGCGTCGCGGCGCTGGGCAAAGGTGCCCCAACCCTCGGCGGCGGTGAACGCGCAGCGAAAATCATCCGGGGTGTAGCGTGGGTCGAAGCCCAGGTGTCCGCGTGGGCCGTGGTATTCGTAGCCGGCCAGGGCCGTCAGAACTCCCCAACTGGCCAGCGCTCGGGCGTAATGGTCGCCGCACTCGACCTCGTTGTAGGGGTTCCGCTTGAGCGGATGGTATCGATCGTGAACGGCCCGGATGATGGCCAGCGCTTCGGGGACCATGCCTTCCCAGATCATATGACCGGCCACCTGGTATTCAATGCCGGTCCAGACCTCTTCCCGGTAGCGAACGCCCTCAGCCAGATACGCGCTTTTGGGCCACGTGCAGATGAACAGGCCGGCCTCGCCGGGAAACGCGAACCAGCGTTCGGGCGGATGGGCCTCATTCTGCGGTCCTACGTCCGGGGCCCAGTTGTATCGCCAGACGGATTCCAGAGCCTTGCGGACGTACTGGGGCGGGTAGAGATATCCCAGGCCCAACTGATGCGCCCAGCCCTGCCCAAACACCTGGTCGGACAGACACCCCCGGCCGTACTGGGATGTTGGATGCTGCCGGAGGTCCACGTCCTGGATGAAATACTCTCCGTCGAACAGCCGTTCGATCGTCAGGCGGCTGCCGCTTTCGAAGATGGCTCGAGCCCTGGCGGCGAACTCCTCGTCGCCGATTTCGCGGGCCATTTCCTCCCCGGCGCGAAGGGCGGCCAGGTACAGCGATCCGACGAAAGTGTTGGCCCCCTCGAAGTTGATGTCGTAGGTGTTGTGCTGGCTGGCCTCGATCAGTCCGTCGTCATTGCCGTCGTGCTGAATGGCGAACTCCAGGACTTTTCGAATCCGCGGCCACGCTTCTCGAAGAAACGCGTCGTCCGCGGACATCTGGTGCTCACGATAGCATTTGAGCACGGTGCCGGCCTGGCCGTCTGCGGCGTGAGCGCTTCTATTGCAGCGACCTCGGAACCCCACCAGCCCGTCTTCGCACAGAGCCTGGTTCAGATCCTGGAACGTGCGGGCGCTGCGCTCGAGTTCCGGGAAGAGGCGGGCCAGGGCGTGGGCGTAGTTCCAGACGTGAGTGCATGTGCCTTCGCAGCAGCCCACGCCCTCCCATGCCCAGAACTGCCCGTTGGCCCACCAGTAACACGTGCCCGTGGCCAGGTTGCCCACGGTCGAGCCGATGCGATCCAGCAGCCAATGCGGCAGGGTGCTGTCATAGAACGTGTCGTGCCACAACCGGGTCTGATCCACGAGTCGCTCGCGATGGTCCAGGATGTAGTTGGCGACAGAGACAGCATCCGAGAAACGCCGCGCGTAGTGCCGGCCGTGACTGCCCAGGTTGGGAAAATGCCATGCCAGCACGAAGGTCAACGTCTGTTGTTCGCCGGGTTCCAGGCGCAGCGGCGCGGTGGTGATCTCGCCCCAGCCGCGCTCCCCGGCCGGATAGGCCCAGTCGGTCAGCGGCGGAATCCCCACGGGCGGCGCAGGAGGGATCGGGTCGTTCCCGCATCGCGCAGAGCCCTGGACCTGCCCCTCGGCCAGGGCGAGCGTGAACATGCCGTAGTCGGGGAAGCTTTCGAAGGGGCCGGTCGGCCCCCCGCGCGGCCGGTCCGCCTGCTCGATGTGGTCCACGTTGATATGGCCCCAGGGGCCAGTGGCCTGGTCGACGATTTCGATTCTCGCGTCACGGCCATCGAGGTTTTCAACGTTCCAGGATTCCCATTCCAGTTGTTCTTGATTGCGGCCGGTGGTGCTGCGAACGATCTTTCCGTCGACCACCAGATTGATGCAGACCTGCGAGGCATCCTGCCCGCCGCCCAGGCAGAAGTTGATGAATCGGCGGCGGATCGTGAATGGGGGCGCAACGAGCGTGCCGGTGCTCTCGTCCGCTC